>NZ_CAPG01000075.1:0-12253 GCF_000321185.1 Bacillus sp. AP8 | reverse complement strand
GTTTTTTTATGATAATAATCTATTCCTTTTGAATGTAAATGGCTAGTATTTGTTACGAATTAATTCTTTTCCCTAGAATAATCAAATCTCTTTCCATACCATCTAATTCGGCTACTCGCGGAAGATGAGCCCATTTCTCGAATCCGAATTTATCAAATAATCTTAAGCTGGGTTCATTGTGAGCGAAAATAAACGCTAATAAAGTTTTGATATGTAGTTTTGGACATGCATCTATCACTTTTTGGATCATTTCTTTACCAAGTCCTTTTTGTCTAAAGTCTTGATGAATGTAAATGCTAATCTCAGCAGTGCCGTTATAGGCTGGACGACCATAAAAAGATTGAAAACTAATCCACCCGCACTTTTGACCGTCTAGTTCTACCATCCATAATGGACGAGATGAAGGAGAGTGGTCATAAAACCATTGTTTTTTACTTTCTACTGTTACAGGCTCGGTATCGGCAGTAACCATTCTACTTGCAATGGTTGAATTATATATTTCTACGATAAGCGGTAATTCTGTTATATCGGCATCTCTTACTGTTAAGGCAGGCTGCATTTGATTGTCATCCCCTATTTTTGTTTGTTTTTTTAATATTTAGATTATATGAATATCCATTTGAAAGCAATGAATAAAAAAATCAGTGTGACGAAGGTCATCACACTGATTAGTTACAATCTTTGATGTGTATAAAGCTAACTCTTTACTTCTGGTGTTGTTGCTTTTTTCCGTGCTTCTAAAAAGCGATTAACACTCGAAACAATTGTCTTTACAACGGCATATGTTGGAACTGCTAATACCATTCCGACAACACCAGCAATGTTTCCGGCTACAAGGAGTAAGATAATTACGGTTGCTGGATGGATATCTAAGCTTTTTCCAAGAATTAAAGGTGATAAGAAGTTTCCTTCAATTTGCTGTGCAACAGTAATAACAATCACAACTAATAGTGCCTGGAAAGGTGAATCGAATAATGCGATTATTACAGCTGGTGCTCCACCAAGGATGGGTCCAACATATGGAATAATATTAGTAACTGCAACAATTAAGGCCATTAATAGAGCATAAGGGACATCGATAATAAGATATCCTATTAAAGAAAGAATCCCTACTATTGATGCAACAGTAACCTGTCCACTAATATATGCAGATAATGTATTCCCAACATCTTTCACTGTTTCTAAGCCTTGTTGGCGGTAGGCATTAGGAAAAAATTTAGATATGGCATTAGGAAACTTATGACCATCTTTAAACATATAAAACAATAGGATTGGAACTGTAACAATTGTGATCGTTATATTTGTAACGAAACCAAAGATTCCTACTACACCATTAGTAAGCATATCAGGTAGTTTGTTTAAGAATTCCATTAATTTTTTTCCTAGACTGTCAAAGGGCACATAATCATTCATAATGAGATTTTGAATATCCTTTGATTGAGACAGATTACTTATAAATACCTGCAATTGTTTTGCGTATGTTGGTAAATCAGCAATAAAAGATGTAATTTGTTTTGTAATAATCGGTACAACATTACTGATTGTAATAGCTAGAACAGCAATGATCACTATGTACAAGAGTATTATTGAAATGACACGAGATAATTTAAATTTTTTCTCCAAGAATTTGATTACGGGATTAAAGATGAAAAATAAGAACCCAGAAATCAAAATTGGAAAGAATAAAGTAGAAAAGAATATTCCAATAGGTTTTAATAAAAAAGTAATTTTTGTGGCGATAAAAATAATCGTCATTATGATAAGAATTTGAAGAGACCAATTCTTTAATTTATTGTTGGACAATCAGATTCACCTCAATTGAAATTTTCAAAGTTACTTAAGTATAGCATCTAATATTAGGAAAAAATAAAAAAGTTGTTTGAAATGTAAAAAGGATGACAAATAATTGATGCCATCCTTTAATACGAATCATTGGAAATATTGTTTCAAGAAAAGTAAATTAATTATTTTTTAGGTGAATAATTTAAGTCGTTAAATAATTGCTTTAGTTCTTGATCGGTAAGATCTCGCCATTTTCCAATTGGTAAATTCCCTAAATGAATATTCATAATGCGAATTCTTTGTAAGCCTCGTACCTCATAGCCTAAAGCTGCGCACATTCTACGGATTTGTCTGTTAAGACCTTGCGTTAGAATAATTTTGAAAACAGTAGGAGACAGTTTTATCACCTTACATGGTAATGTTTTTGTATTTAGAATCTCTACTCCTTCAGACATTTTCTTGATAAAAGCAGAGGTAATTGGTTTATTTACAGTTACGATATATTCTTTTTCATGTTTATTTTCAGCACGTAGAATTTCATTTACAATGTCACCGTCATTCGTTAATAAGATTAATCCATGTGAGTCTTTATCTAGACGTCCGATGTGAAATATACGTAAGGGATGGTTGACGAAATCGACAATGTTTCCTTTGATATGTCTTTCGGTTGTACTAGTAATTCCAACTGGCTTATTCAGTGCGATATACACATTTTGCTGCTCCGTTTTTATTGGTTTACCATCAACTCGAACATCGTCAGAAGCTTCAGCCTGACTTCCTAGTTCTGCGACAACTCCATTTATTGTAACTCTACCTTCAGTAATTAATTTATCTGCTCCACGTCTAGATGTTATTCCAGATTCGCTAATGAATTTATTAATTCTCAAAAAAAAGCACACCTTTAAATTTAAATTTATTCTTTTAAGATAACGCATGTACTCACTAATATTCAAGGGTAGCACCATTTACTGAGGTAATTCTTTTATGCAGTCTAGTACTTTCTGATGATAGATTGGATCTTCCTTTTCTGCATCATAGATGACGGTTGTACAAAGATATGGTTGCAGCCAAGTATAATCATGCGAATCGGTCCAAGAAACAAGGAATATTTTCTGTTTGCTTCGATTAATGATATCTTCGATAATCTCTATTTTAGAAGAATCATCGCAAATAGAATCAATGGGATAAAGAATCGAATAATCGATCTCTTTGGGTGTGTTTCTCCAATTGAAAGATCGGTTTGTATCAAGGTATACTTGATGATTTGGTTGAAATATGTATGCTTCTCCAGTTTTGGCTGGTCTTTTGAGTTGTAGAAAATCTTCCGCGTTACGTAGAGTATTACAACGGAATAGTACTTTACTATTTGTTGAATGTTTTCCTATCATATGTAGCGCTAATAGATGTTTTTTAAATTGATGTGTTCCTTTGATTAATACAACTTTTTGATTTGAATTCATGAATTCTTCTAATTCTTTTTTTGCTTTTTCTAAAGTATTCATTTTTAACCTCACTTCGATGACGCTAACCATTCATTTATATCGACAGAATGAATGGATTCTGTAGACCTTAAAAAGATTTGTCAGAGGCCTATTGATTAATAGAATTGCGAATTAAAAAAAGATATATACTTTTCAGAAATAAATAGTTGAGTTTTTCGTTATTTTGTACTAATATTATCTAGTGATTTTGAGAATCATTATCATTTCGCGAAATATATTACTTATAAAGATACAGTCGAAAACAGAAAGTTTAAAGATGATTTCAATCATTAATAAAGTAGGTCTGAGAGAAGGGGATTTAAGAAAGAAAATGCAATCAGAAGACTGAATAGTGAGATTATATTTTGGTATGGAATCTATAATGTTTATTTGTCAGGTTGTTTTCTAAAAGAGTGTTTTTAAATAAGTTTGGTGAATAGAACTAGTATAAAAAAAGTGGGTTGATTGGAGCATAAGGCGCGAGCATCCTGGGGCAGAATTCAACCTATACCCATTACTTGTTCATTTGCTAATAAAGTTTGCGAAAACAGCCATTTATAAAAAGGGGTACAGTTGCGGAGTGATGACAATTGTTGAAAAAGATTTTTAGTTCCTTTATCGTTTTTTTTCTGATGTTTTTTCTAAACTTTCATTTAATAGCATCTGCAAAAGAATCACCTGCTCCAGAATTAGCTGGACAATTGATGGTTTCTTTAAATCAGGTGGAGAAGTATTTAACGAATAATCAAATAGAAAAAGCAGATCAGTCATTTAAAGAATTTAAAGCCGAATGGACAACAATTAAAGCGAAGGTAAGAACGGATTCTCCAGAGGCTATGAACATGATTGAATCGGATATGGCATTATTGTCACTTTCTATTTTAAATGAAGACATAAATCCATCTATTGAACATAGCCAATCTTTAATGGCTACAATGGAGTCGTATAGTCAGGGTACATTAAATACAGATCCGAATAAGATTGAAGAAAAAAGCCTTTCTTCATATATTACTTTATTAAAAGAAATAAAACAGACAATAGAGAAGAATGATTTGGATAAAGGGAAGCAGCAAATAGAGCAATTAACAAACGAATGGTTGAGTGTTGAGGGAGACGTTGTAACTCAATCACAAAGTGTATATAACAACTCTGAGAAATCGCTTGTTTTATTATCTGCCTATATAGAGGATAAAAATAAAACGGCAGATACTATCAAAATACTAAATCAAATGATAACGGACTTAGAACCTCTACAAAAGGATTCTTTTGGAATATGGGATGCAGCTTTAATTCCTATAAGAGAAGGCGTAGAAGCATTGTTAGTTGTCGGTGCTCTTTTAACAATTGTTAAAAAATCAAATGTACCAAAGGGTCGTAGATGGATTTGGGGAGGAACTATTTCAGGGTTATTAGTCAGTATCATTATTGGAATAATGGTTTCTTATTTTATTTCATCTATTGCTTTTGGACAAAATAACTTTTTGATTAATGGCTGGTCAGGTGTTTTAGCGAGTCTGATGCTACTTTATGTTAGTTATTGGCTTCATCGTAATTCAAATATTGCACAGTGGAACAACTTTATTAAACAAAAAACGGAGAATGCAATAAGCAACGGAAAAATGTTTTCATTTGCTACTCTTGCTTTTTTAGCAATATTAAGAGAAGGAATGGAGACTGTCATCTTTTTGATTGGTATGGTTAACAGAATGCCAATGAATAAGCTTATTTTAGGAATACTATTAGGATTTGGTGTGTTGTTTATCATTGCTTTTTTAATGCTGAAGGTGGGAACATATCTCCCTATGAAACCGTTTTTCTTAGTTTCTAGCTTCATTGTTTTCTATATGTGTATTAAGTTTATGGGATCTGGTATTCATAGCCTGCAGCTAGCAGGTCTTATTAGTTCTGATGTAAATGAAGGGATTCCTACAATCTCTTTTTTAGGTGTATATCCATCATGGTATAGTACAATGCCTCAGATTATTATTTTTATGCTTGCAATTAGTGTCATTTTATATAAACATTTTAAAAAAAATCGAAGCGAACGAATTATTGGGGGAAGCATGTCATGAATTTTACAAAAAAAGCTTTAAAAGTCGCATTAATATCTTCTTTACTAACAGTTCCTGCTTTAGCAGGATGTAATTCAACGACGGAGAAGACTAGCGATAAGCCGAAAGAAAGTAACACACAAAAAGCGAGTGGTAGTGATGTAAAAGCAATTGCTGAATCATTACAACAATCATTAAAAACCTTAAATGAATCGATTGCAAAAGGGGATAAAGCACAGATTCAAAAATTAGGTAAAGAATTGAATAGTGAATGGCTTACTAAGGAAAATGGGATTCGTGATACATTCCCACTCTTATATACAGAGATTGAAAAGTATATACAACCGTTATATATGGGGGCGACATCTGAAAATCCAGATCAAACGAAATTGCAAGAGTTAGCTAAAAATCTTGATGGATCGCTAACTAAATTAGCAAATGCAAAAGAAACAGAAGAAAAAACTTCTGAAATTTTAGATCAAGCTGTTGCACAATATGAACAATATGTAAATGAAGAAATTGGAGAACTTGTTACTTCTACGAAGCTATTTACAGATGCAGTAAGAGCAAAAGATGTAGAAAAAGCCAAACAGTACTATGTTGAGTCACGTAAACACTTTGAAAGAGTAGAGCCAGTTGCAGAAAGCTTCGGAGATTTGGATCCAAAAATTGATGCTCGTGAAGGCGATGTAGAAGAAGCGGAATGGGGTGGATTTCATAAAATTGAAAAAGCTTTGTGGCAAAATCAACCTCTTGATGCAATGGCGCCTGTTGCTGATCAATTAGATGTAGATGTACTTGAACTTCAAAAACGAGTGAAAGAATTAAAATTTAAACCTACCCAAGTAGTTGCAGGTGCAATGGAATTAATTAATGAAGCAGCTATTACAAAGATTACTGGTGAAGAAGAACGTTATTCTCATGTTGATTTGATGGATTTAGCAGCGAATGTTGAAGGATCTCAATCCGTATATTTTGCCATATTACCAGCTTTAACTGAAAATGATAAAGATCTTGCGGATAAATTGGATGAACAATTTACACAGCTTACTGATACATTACAGCAGTACAAAAAGAATGATCAATACATTTTGTATACAGAATTAACAAAAGATCAAGTGCGTGATTTGAGTCAAAAACTCGGGGTATTAGCTGAATTAATGGGACAAACTGCAAAAATTTTACAATAAAAGGGGAGATTCATCATGGGAGAGACCTCTAAGAAATTTTCTAGACGTGAAATGATAAAGTTATCTGCGATTGCGGGTGCAGGATTAGCAATTGGTGCTGGAGGCTTTGGAGCCATTTCCGCATTGTCTGAGGAATCATCAAGTAAATCTTCTACGGAGAAGAATGATCGAGATCCCATTATTCCTTTCTACGGAGAACATCAAGCGGGTATTATTACTCCTCAACAGTCTAATGCTTATATTGTGGCATTTAATCTTGTAACTGAACTAAAAAAAGATGTTATTGAGCTTTTTAAACAATGGACCAAATTAAGCTATACGTTAAGTCAGGGAAAAGTTAAGAAGGATGAGACGGTAAATGATTTTCAACCGCCTACTGATACAGGGGAATCTGAGGATCTAGGTTCATCGAGATTAACGATTACCTTTGGTTTAGGGAATACATTTTTTCTGAAAGATGGCGTTGACCGATACGGTGTAAATCATAAAAGACCAAAATTTCTTGAAGATATCCCTCCTACAAAAGGTGAGGCTTTACAAGATGAGTTTGTTGGTGGCGATATTTGTATTCAGGTTTGTGCGGATGATCAGCAGGTTGCTTTTCATGCTATTAGAAATCTAATTCGTGTAGCTACGGGAATTGCTAATGTTCATTGGATGCAATCAGGTTTTATAAATGGTCCAGAAGGACAAACACCAAGAAATCTCTTTGGCTTTAAAGATGGTACAGCGAACCAATCTCCTGATAAAACAGCAGCCTTACAGGAGATTGTATGGGCTAATGAAGATGAGCCAACATGGATGAAGTCAGGCTCTTATATGGCTTGTAGAAAAATTCAAATGTTTCTGGAAATGTGGGATCGTACATCTTTGCAATCTCAGGAGGACACATTTGGTCGAAAAAAGGTAAGTGGAGCAGCGTATGGAAATGTTAATGAACATGATACAGTTGATACAGCTCAATTACCTGCAAATTCACATACAAGGCTAGCTAAAGAAACAGGACAACAAATATTTAGACGTGCCTATTCATATGCTGACGGTATTGATCCTATAACAGGTAATATTAATTCAGGTCTTATGTTTATTTGTTTTCAGAAAAACCCTGTTACCCAATTTATTCCAATGTTAAAAAAATTAGCTGAGATTGATTTGCTAAATGAATATATTAAACATGTAGGAAGCGGATTATTTGCCTGTCCTGGTGGCGTTCAAAAAGGGGAATACATTGCTCAAAAACTACTAGAAAATTAAAAGACACAAGAAGTCATTCTTATTATTTCAAATGGATTTTTACGCATAAGAAGTAAAAACAAAGCCTAGGGGTGTCCTAAAAAGTGATTGAAAAATCACCTTATGGGACAGCCTTTTTTTATGTGTAGTTCATGATGCTATTAAGAAAATAAGGTATTTTTCTGATAATTTAAATAATATGTATTTTGTTGTTGACAGTAGCAGTAATCTGTTATATATTATTTTTAATAAATTATATTTGTTATATAACAGAGGAGAGATGAAAATGGAAATGTATAAAATGGCTTATGAGTGTTATACAGCTACATGCGAAAGTTATGGGATGGAGTCGGTGAATTTTCACTATTTTATAAAATACTTAACTGAAGAACAATTAGTGGCATATAGTATGAAAATAAAATAAAAAGGAAGTGATGACCTTTGGAACCTCAAGCCGAAGTCAAATAGAAACCCCGCTTTGTATCCAAGTAAACAAGCGGGGTTTTAGTATTGTTTCAGTATGATGTTCATGAACAAAATTCGTAATCTGCTACTTGATTGTCTTGTATGATTTCCATTCCTAAAATTACTCTTTTAGATGGATCGACAGCAGATATATTGACATGTCCAGCTTCTTTTAGTCTTAGTAGATAATCTGTGTTAAGTTTAATCCTGCTAGGATATGTATTAGTTTTATTATAATAATTGAATACTTCAGTTTTTAATTTTTTCATTGCAAGAACCTCCAATAGGACTGATTTAAAAGTAGTATATTTTACAATGTGTCCCCTTTCAATCGAATCACTAACATGTAAAGAAGTTCTCATAAATCCTTTATATTTCCTTCAAAATCGGTGTGAATTGAACATATTTACAACATATTTAGACCTTTTGTTAGGTTTCTGTATAATCTCATTATAGAATGATGATCAGCCGTGTTATATAAAACACATCTAGCTTCTATGAAGTCCTTTTATAGAACATTGTGTAAAAGCATTGGTGAGAATGGCTTTGGGGCTGTAGATGTTTTGGAAAATGATACAGTAAATGATGGATATCATATTAATTATTTCCGTGAGCATATTAAAGAAATGAAAGAAGCTATTGCAGACGGTGTTGACTTGATTGGCTACACAACGTAGGGACCTATCGATCTTGTTAGTGCATCTACTGCAGAAATGAAAAGTATAAGCAGGTTATTGTATCAAATGGAAAAGATTTATAGGGAAGTAACTTGCGATTTATTTATGACTTTAGGAAAGTAAGAAACCATCGTGTGCGATAGCCAGTTGTCGGTAAACTACCGAACTGGCTATTTTTTAGGTTAAAGATTTTTGAATATTTCCTGTTACAAGAGTGCTTTATTGAAGTAGTATTGAAGTAATTCTTCACATCTGTTCTTTAATCTTGGATTGAAGTAATTATGATTTTCTTGATGACCTTTATAAGAAAAGGAATACTGCGTAAACATTTCGTCGCTTTTTCTTTTATACACTTTAATATTGTTATTTCTTAAATAATTTCTTGTTGCTTTCAAATCTTTATTTACCGAACTGATCGTATTTTCTACTAACTCTAGGTATGGATTTTTTAGCTTAAAAGGACTTTGTTCGATAACTTTTTTATCTCTTTCTAAAATTATGATGAGCATAGGTAAATAGATCTCGTTTTCGATAATATCTCGATCTTTGTCATTTATACGTGTCATATGAATAACCTTCTTTGTTATAGTATATAATTGTATTATATACGAATATACGTTCTATTATAAAGTTGATTTCAGAACATAAGTTCTTATATAATGATAAAAAAAGGAGGTTCATCATGAACAGTTTACTTAAAAAATCAAAAGAGACTAGAGCTCCAATTATGATTTTTTATATATCGAAGGCTAATGAAGTGACTCAACGGATTGTAACAGTAAAGTCGATTTCTAAAACATGTATAAGAGCGTATTGTCATTTTCGAAAAGCTGAGCGGATTTTTAAGATAGATAGTATTCTTTCATGTGGACGTATCGGAAAGAGAAGTGCTTAGTGAATGAGTAATGACCTTAGAGCAGTGGAACGTCAGGAACAGTCTAGTATTATACAAAGACAATCAGAGAACATAGGAACAAAGAAATTGGGTGGAGTTCCATTGTTAAACGATGAAGAGAGAAAAATGATTGTGAGTGAGCTATCTGAAAAAGAGAGAGATAGTCTTTTTATAGAGTTAGTGAAAAGAGGAAAATGTATTCAAGTAAATTGAGTAATAAAGACAATCAAAGGTTTCTGATACTCCATAAAAGGTATAGAGAGGATTTTTCTCCATACCTTTTGTCATTTTTTATGAGAAAAAAAGCTAATATTGGCGATGAATTAAGAGTTAGGGATGTGATATTTAAAGTAAATGAAGTATCAACTACTACAGAAATTAATGATGGTCAATTTATATCGTACAAACCAAATAATGATGGGGCAATATTTTATTTAGTTAATATAACAATTAGGAATGCTGGGCAAGAGTCAATAACTACAGATACGTCATTTTTTGAATTGCATAAAGATAAGATAAAATATTCTCCGTCTAGAATAATAACTGCTGACTCTGGGTTTTTTTATTATGAAGGAATTAATCCAGGACTTTCACAAACTGGTAGTGTAACTTTTGAAGTTCCACAAAATGAAAGTGGTTTTGTATTACAAGTGCAAACTGGAATGTTTGGAACTGAAAAAGGCGAAATAAACTTGCAATAGATAATAAAAAGAGCATTAATAATTGAAGTGTACTCCTTGTAAAGAAGATGATCTCTGGATTGTATAGGGGTCATCTTGACGTTATTAATAAATTTTATAGTATAAACAATAAAAAACCCTTGCTAAACAAGAGTTTTTTTGTATGGAGCATAGGGGGATCGAACCCCTGACCTCAACACTGCCAGTGTTGCGCGCTCCCAGCTGCGCCAATGCCCCAAGAGATGTTCCCTTACTTATTATTTTTATAGATAAAACAAATAAAAGTCAATAATTTTCTGTAAATGAATGATAATCTAAATGTTTGTTTCACACATGTCCGATTTCTACGGATGTTATGCCTTCGATAGCAGATACTACAGTATACACATCCACGGTTTTTCTCTGGTAATGGACAGTGATGGCGAGTTGTACGAGTTGTGTAGTTTCTAGATCTTTTATTCTAATACTTTTTATACTAATTCCTTCTTTTTTATTTTTTCTATAACATCACTAATATCCTTCTTATTGGATATCATTAGTTGAAGAGGCAATTCCTTTTGACGTAATTGCTTAGGACCAATAAAACTCATTACGAGTGGTATTAGTTCTACGCTTATGATTAAAAGTATGACTCCTACGAAGGCTTCGATAAAAAATCCAGCTCCTACAGCTACGCCGATACCAGCTGCACCCCAAATGAGTGCGGCGGTTGTTAAACCAGTAATGCTATCATTTTCTCTGCGCAATATGACTCCTGCACCGAGAAAGCCAATTCCTGAGATGATTTGTGCTGGGAGACGAAGAGGATCCATCGTTATATTTACATCATCGCTTCCTGGAAAGGTGTAGGTAGCTTCTATTGATACAATCGTGAGCAAGCAGCTTACAATTGAAATAACAAGGCTAGTTTTAAGACCTACTGGTTTTTTTTTCATTTCTCTTTCAAGCCCAATAATTAAACCAAGTACGGCTGTAATACCGAGCTTTAGTAAAACATCCAATCTTGTATGTAAAAATGAAACAGTCCATAAGGAATCCATCGTACCATCTCCTTTTTCAACTCATATACCCATTTACATATAATTATAACTTTGTAATTACATATATAGATGGAAAAAGAAATAGAGAATTTTTTGAAATTTTCATTGTAATTAATAATATATTCAATCGGGTTTACTTTTATGTTAATAACTAAAACGATATAGGAGGATTAATAGAGAGAGTATGAAAGCTATAGCATAAATAGGGCTATTTAAGCTTTTTAAGTATTTTTGTGAAAAAGTTTAAAAAAACTATTGCGCAATTATTATATACATGATAAATTATATCTTGTCGCTAAGAGATGGCGGCGAAAACATCATCTTTTAAAAAAGTTTTTCACAAAAACATTGACAGTATGATGTGTGAATGTTATATTAAAAAAGTCGCTTTTAAGAGAAGGTTAAAAACTTTTTCGGAAAAAGTATTGACAAGAAACAGACTGAAATGTTAGTATTAAAAAGCTGTTTCGAACAAATGTTCTTTGAAAACTAAACAAGACAACACGTCAACGTTAATTCTAAATGAAGTTTCAACTTGATTGAAACAAACTATTTTATGAGCAAGTCAAACACTTTTTGGAGAGTTTGATCCTGGCTCAGGACGAACGCTGGCGGCGTGCCTAATACATGCAAGTCGAGCGAATGGAGGAGAGCTTACTCTCCGAAGTTAGCGGCGGACGGGTGAGTAACACGTGGGCAACCTGCCTATAAGACTGGGATAACTCCGGGAAACCGGGGCTAATACCGGATAGTTCTTAT
>NZ_CAPG01000076.1:0-91445 GCF_000321185.1 Bacillus sp. AP8 | reverse complement strand
GAGANTCTTTTTTTATGGGAATTGTATAAGAGAAAAATCTAGGATTATGCTCTGCTTTTAGTTTATATTTCCAAAAGGGAATTGACTTTTGTAACCGTTGAATTGCTGGTAAGATTGGCTAATTCCTTGAGCATCAGCTTGTTGAATGCCGTACCAGCCTTTTTTAAACATTAAATCATAGATGTCCCTTTGAAGGTGAGAGGATTCAGTAAATGCAGTAAAGATATCATTATATAAGCCTTTGTGACTGGCTTCATGCATAGCTGTACTATAGGAGTTTGTAATGTGCTTCTCCGTTGCTAATAGATCATTTATGAAATCTCTGTCATTCATTTGTGGCGTTTCGGGGACTGGTGTTTTTGGGTTTTGAATTTTGTTTTGATTGTTAGGCATACGTAGACTCCTTTTCTAGAACATTGAATTCATACTACTTTCGATTTTTTTTCAAAGATTCAATTTGTATAGGTTATTGTAGTGGTGGTTGTGTATTATTTTGTGCGAGTCCTAAATGAGATAAAAATGAATTATATTGTTTTTGATGCAATTGACCAACTTGAATAATCATCTGTTTGACTTCAGGGTCTTGGCAATGTTGGGCATAAAAAGCTGCTTTTTTGAAAACTAATAAATTCCATGACATCATATCAGTTAAATATAATGCATCTTTTGTCGAAAGAACCGCTGGTGGTTCTTGATAAGTAGGTTGATTTGTCATAGCTTGCTGAGATTGATTTTGTTGTTGATTCATATTTCTAGGCTCCTTTTTGTAGTAGACTGTTATATTATTTGTAACTGGCTATACAATATACATCATTAGCTTGAACACTTATTAAGGTTCACTTTTTCTTAGAAGGAAGCAAATTCGTGTATAAAATGAAGATAGGGAAGGAAAATCTCTAGATAGTTTAAAACCAAAAAGGACCGTCTAAGGTTTTTCTTTGAAAAATAAACAAAAAATGTAAAGGAAAATTCTTGCGGAATTTTCTAAAATCTTTTATTATAGAAATATAAGTATTGTGTTTCTATTTTTTTTGACGTAAAAATGAATGAGTGTTCATTCAAACGTACAAAGGGGGATACGAAGTTGCTAAGAAATATTCAAAAAGCGGCTGTATTAGGATCAGGAGTAATGGGTGCAGGTATTGCTGCTCACCTTGCTAATGTTGGAATTCCTACATTGCTGCTAGATATAGTTCCACGTGAACTAACTGAAGCTGAAAAACAAAAAGGATTAACACTAGAAGACACTCAAGTTAGAAATCGTATTAGTCAAACAAATCTTCAAAAATTATTAAAACAAAAGCCAGCTCCATTAGCTTCTAAGAAAAATTTAGCACTTCTTGAGGCAGGGAACTTCGAAGATGATATGAAACGTCTAGCTGAGGTAGATTGGGTAATTGAAGTAGTTGTTGAGAATTTAGATATTAAAAAGAAAGTTTTTGAACAAGTAGATCAATATAGAAAACAAGGAAGTATTGTCAGCTCAAATACATCGGGTATTTCAGTTGAAGCGATGGTTGAAGGCCGTACAGAAGATTTCAAGGAAAATTTCTTAGGAACACACTTCTTCAATCCTCCACGTTATTTGAAATTATTAGAGGTCATTCCTACTCAATATACATGTCCTGAAGTGTTATCGTTTATGAAAACTTTTGGAGAAGATGTTCTAGGAAAAGGTGTAGTAGAAGCGAAAGATACACCGAACTTTATTGCAAACCGTATTGGGACATATGGATTATTAATTACAGTTCAAGAGATGCTAAAGGGTGGATATAGTGTAGGTGAAGTTGACTCTGTTACAGGTCCTTTAATTGGCCGTCCGTCTAGCGCTACTTTTAGAACATTAGATGTAGTAGGATTAGATACTTTTGCTCATGTAGCCAAAAATGTGTATGACCAAGTAGAAGGTGAAGAAAAACAAGTATTTGCTCTTCCTGAATTTATTCAAGCTATGCTTGACAAAGGCTGGTATGGTGCTAAAACAGGTCAAGGTTTCTTCTTAAAACAAGGTAAAGAAATCTTAGAATTAAATCCTGAAACACTTGAATATGTAGAAAGAAAAAAATTAAAAGCGCCTTCAATTGAAATATCTAAACAAGTAAAAGGTCTATCAAATAAATTAAGCACATTATTATACAGCAAAGATCGTGCTGGTGAGTTGCTTTGGAATATTACAGTTCCAACTTTAATTTACTCAGCAGAATTACTTGGAACAATTGCAGATGATATTGTTGCCGTTGACCAAGCGATGAAATGGGGATTTGGTTGGAAACAAGGTCCATTTGAATTATGGGATAGCATCGGAGTGGAAAAATCTGTTGCTAAAATGAAAGAGGAAGGCAGAACCATTCCTCAATGGATTGAGGATATGTTAGCAAGTGGAGTGAATTCTTTCTATAAAGAGGAAGATATTAATCAATATTTCTACCACAATGGTGAATATAAGCAAATTCCTGAAAATCGAAAAATTATCGATCTTAAGCGCTTGAAAAAACAAGATCGAGTAATTAAGAAAAATAGTGGTGCAAGTTTAATTGATCTTGGGGATGGAGTTGCTTTATTAGAGTTCACTTCACCAAATAATGCAATTGGGCCAGATATCACACAAATGATTAATTATGCTATTGATGAAGTAGCCCAAAATTACAAAGGTCTTGTAATAGGTAATCAAGGCAAAAATTTCTGTGTAGGTGCTAATCTTGCCATGATTTTGATGGAAGTACAAGACGATAATATTTTCGAAGTTGATTGGGTTGTGAAACAATTCCAACAAGCTATGATGAAGATTAAATATAGTCCTAAGCCTGTCGTTGTTGCGCCTTTTGGAATGACATTAGGTGGAGGATCAGAGGTGTGTTTACCAGCAACTCATATACAAGCTAATCTTGAAACATATATGGGGTTAGTTGAGGTAGGCGTTGGTGTTATTCCTGGCGGAGGTGGAAACAAAGAGCTTTATATTAAGCACTTAGAAAGCCTTCCAAATGGTGTGGATTTTGATCTGCAAAAAGTAGCTAATGCTGTATTTGAAAGTATTGCAATGGCTAAAGTGTCTACATCCGGTCAAGAAGCTCGAGATAATAATTTCCTAAACTCTTCGGATGCAGTAAGCGTTAATGCAGATCATCAGCTTTATGATGCAAAACAAGCTGTTTTAGCACTTTCTGAAAGTGGCTACAAACCACCTGTTCGAAAAAAAATCCCAGTGGTTGGAGAGACAGGATATGCAACTCTTTTACTAGGTGCTCAAAATATGAAACTATCAGGCTTTATTTCTGAACATGATATGAAAATTGCTGAAAAATTAGCATTTGTCATTGCCGGTGGAAAAGTTCCGTATGGTACTGAAGTTGATGAAGATTATTTATTAGAATTGGAAAGACAAGCGTTTTTAAGTTTAGTTCAAGAACCAAAAACACAAGCGAGAATGCAACATATGCTTGTTAAAGGGAAACCATTACGCAATTAATTTTATAACGAAGATAAGGGGGATCGACATGAGAGAAGCGGTTATTGTTGCTGGTGCGAGAACACCAATTGGTAAGGCAAAGAAGGGTACGCTTGCACATGTACGTCCTGATGATTTAGGGGCGCTAGTTGTAAAAGAAACAATCAAACGTGCTGGGAATTATGAAGGAAATATAGATGATTTAATTATTGGATGTGCAATGCCAGAAGCAGAGCAAGGTTTGAATATGGCGAGAAACATAGGTGCATTAGCAGGTTTGCCACATACAGTTCCTGCTATTACTGTTAACCGCTACTGCTCAAGTGGATTGCAAACAATTGCATATGGAGCTGAGCGGATTATGCTTGGGTCTAGCGATACAATTATTGCTGGTGGAGCAGAATCTATGAGTCTAGTACCTATGATGGGACATATTGTTCGTCCGAATATTAAGCTAGCAGAAAGTGCTCCTGAATATTATATGGGAATGGGTCATACTGCTGAAGAAGTAGCTAAAAAGTATGGAGTTTCAAGAGAAGACCAAGATGCATTTGCCGTAAGAAGTCATCAAAAGGCTGCAGCAGCCATTGCTTCTGGCAAATTTGTAGATGAAATTGTACCAGTGGATGTTACTTTACGTTCAGTTGGAAAAGATCACAAGTTACAAGAAAAATCAATCCAATTTTCTGTAGATGAAGGCGTACGTCCTGATACAACAGTAGAAAGCTTAGCTAAGCTAAGACCTGCATTTTCTGTAACTGGTTCTGTAACGGCAGGAAACGCTTCTCAAACAAGTGATGGAGCAGCAGCTGTTATGCTAATGGATTCAGAGAAAGCTAGTTCATTAGGATTACAACCTATGGGTAAATTCCGTTCTTTTGCGGTAGCAGGTGTTCCTCCAGAGGTAATGGGAATTGGACCAGTAGCAGCAATTCCAAAGGCACTTAAATTAGCTGGCCTAGAGCTATCTGATATTGGATTATTTGAATTGAATGAAGCTTTTGCTTCACAATCTCTACAAGTTATTAGAGAACTTGGCATTGATGAAGACAAAGTAAATGTAAATGGAGGAGCGATTGCATTAGGTCATCCACTAGGTTGTACAGGTGCAAAACTTACTCTTACATTACTTCATGAAATGAAACGTCGTAATCAACAATTTGGAATTGTAACAATGTGTATTGGTGGCGGAATGGGTGCTGCCGGAGTATTTGAATTAATTGGTTAAGTAGTTAAAACATGCTTGATAGAGGGGAATCTTCTATCAAGCTATCATAGTTAACAAAAGGATTCGAAGAAATTGGGATGAAATTTACGGTTAGACAAATCACATATCATTTGAAAAAACAAAGGGAGGCATTTAATATGTCTGAATCTACAAAAGTAATTATCAAAGGTGGAAGTTTCTTAATCGAGGATATTGAACCGTCTCAAATGTTTACTCCTGAAGACTATACTGAAGAGCAAAAAATGATTGCGAAAACAGCGGAAGATTTCGTTATTAACGAAGTTACACCTGAAATTGATAAATTAGAAGAACACCAATTTGATATTACAGTTCGTTTATTGAAAGAAGCTGGTGAATTAGGATTATTAGGCGCAGATGTTCCAGAAGAATATGGTGGATTAGGGCTTGATAAAGTAAGTTCTTCATTAATTACTGAAAAAATGGCTCGTGCTGGTGGCTTCTCGTTATCTCATGGAGCACATGTTGGAATTGGTTCATTACCAATCGTTCTTTTCGGTAATGAAGAGCAAAAGAAAAAATATTTACCACTATTAGCATCAGGTGAAAAGCTAGCTGCATACTGTTTAACAGAACCAGGTTCTGGATCTGACGCACTTGGCGCAAAGACTGTTGCTAAATTAAATAGTGAAGGCACGCATTATGTATTAAACGGTGAAAAACAATGGATTACAAATGCTGGCTTTGCTGACGTATTCGTTGTATATGCAAAAATTGATGGAGATAAATTCACAGCATTTATTGTTGAAAGAGATTTCCCAGGCGTTTCAACAGGTGCTGAAGAAAAGAAAATGGGTATTAAGAGCTCTTCTACTCGTACAGTCATTTTACAAGATGCGCTTGTGCCAAAAGAAAATCTTCTTGGTGAAGTAGGTAAAGGTCATGTTATTGCCTTTAATATTTTGAACATTGGTCGTTATAAATTAGGTGTAGGTACAGTTGGTGGATCTAAACGTGCATTTGAATTAGCAGCTCAATATGCAAATCAACGTCAACAATTCAAAACACCAATTTCTTCTTTCAATTTAATTAGAGAAAAGCTTGCAAATATGGCTACAAAAATTTATGCGGCTGAAAGTTCAGTATACCGTACAGTAGGCTTGTATGATGATAATATGGGTAGCTTAAGCACTGAAGAAGTAAAAGATATTAAAGTATTAGCCAATTCAATTGCTGAGTATGCAATTGAATGTTCATTAAACAAATTCTTTGCTTCAGAAGTTTTAGACTACGTAGTAGACGAAGCTGTACAAATTCATGGTGGTTATGGATTTATGGCTGAATATGAAGTGGAAAGAGCATATCGTGATTCACGTATTAACCGTATCTTTGAAGGAACAAACGAAATTAATCGCTTATTAGTTCCAGGAACATTTATCCGTAAAGCAATGAAAGGTGAACTTCCATTGTTCGAAAAAGCAATGGCACTTCAAGGCGAATTAATGACAATGATGCCTGAAGAAATTAGCGAAGAACCATTAGCTCAAGAAAAATATTTAGTGAAGAATGCTAAGAAGATTGGTTTATTAGCAGCAGGTTTAGCAGCACAAAAATTTGGTACTGCACTTGAAAAAGAGCAAGAAGTATTAGCGAATATTGCTGATATCGCTTCTTTAGCTTATTCAATGGAATCAGTTGTATTAAGAACAGAAAAAGCAATTGCAAAAACTGGTCTTGAGAAGAATAAACAAAAACTTCTTTATACTGAAATTTTCTGTCAAGAATCTTTCATCGCTATCGAACAGCATGCGAAAGAAACATTACTTGCTACTGAAGAAGGAGATACTTTACGTATGATGTTAAGTGCTCTACGTAAATTTACTCGTTTTACTCCAGTAAATGTTATTGCGAAAAAACGTGAAGTAGCTGAAGTGCTTGTTTCAACTGAAAAATATACTGTGTAAAATGCAGTAAGTATAATTCATGTAATTCAGGACGCTGAAGAGCATTACAAAAATAGAAAAGGAGTTCCCAAAATAAGAAGTAGGGAGCTCCTTTTTTCTAGGTTATTTTGGAGAAATACAGCATGTTAGGCTAGTAATCGTATGTTATAACTTATGAACTTTTAATTATTAGTTGAATTTGATTAGATCATGAAAGTATGATTAAATCAATTTATTAATGATCAATAATTGGTTACCAAATACATCATGTAAACAACAGAATTATCGATAAAAATAGTATGAATTTTTTATCATTTTAATGTTAAAACCTTTGTACTTTTGTTCATTACAAGGTATGCTAAAGAAAGGTGATGAAGATGGAATTAACAGTATATTCGTATCCGAAATGTGGGACATGCCGAAATGCGAAAAAATGGTTGGAAAGTAATGAGAAGAAATTTCGTGAAATACATATTGTAGAGAATCCTCCTACAAAAGAAGAGTTAAAGGAATTACATAAATTAAGTGGTTTAGAATTGAAGAAATTTTTTAATACAAGCGGAATGAAGTACCGTGAATTAGGTTTAAAAGACCGCTTGAAAACAGCAACAGAAGATGAAATGTATGATTTGCTTGCATCAGATGGTATGTTGATAAAAAGACCAATCGTAACGGATGGACAGCATGTTACATTAGGATTTAAAGCGGAACTTTTTCAAGAAAATTGGTAGATATAATCTTATATACATTAATATAAGAATTAATATATGAATCATACAGGAGGGAATATTGATGGCAGTAACACCAAATGATTTACGTTATTCAGAAGAACATGAGTGGGTAAAAATTGAAGGAGACAAAGTTAGAATCGGAATAACAGATTTTGCACAATCAGAACTTGGAGATATCGTTTTTGTTGAGCTTCCTGAAGTTGGAGACTCTATTGAAGCAGACGAACCATTTGGAAGCGTTGAATCAGTTAAAACGGTTTCTGAACTATATGCACCAATCAGTGGTAAAATTGTTGAAATCAATGAAGATTTAAATGATAACCCTGAATATGTAAATGAATCAGCATATGAAAAAGCATGGATGGTTGTAATTGAGCCTTCAGATCTATCAGAAGTAGAAAAACTGATGACTGCTGAGCAATATGCAGAAATGATAAACGAAGATTAATTAGCATTTATAAATTAAACTCTTTTTTAGGAGTATGAGGGTATTCAATATTAATATTGAATACCCTTTTTTGTGAACTTCATTAACGTTTTTTAAATTCAAGAACACTTATACTTTTCTAATGTTATTAATAGATATTTTTTAAGAAATCGGTTATGTTATCTTTAACATAACTTATTTGAAGTAGGTGAAGGATATGGATAACCTTCAAAGTGATAAGGTGATTATTGTTGAAGGAACGTCAGATAAGAAAAAGGTACAACAAGTATTAAAAGAAGATGTTAAAATATATTGTACAAATGGAACCATTTCTTATCAAAAAATGGATACTTACGTAGATGAGTTATTCGATAAAGATGTGTATATCCTTGTAGATCGTGATGAGTCTGGTGATAAACTTAGGAAACAATTTAAACGGGAAATGCCTGCTGCTATCCATTTATATATTGATAAATCATATAAAGAAGTTGCGTCAGCACCCTATCATCATATTGCAACTGTATTATTAAGTGCGAACTTTGAGATACATAGTGAATATTTAACCATGTAGATGAAATCTATGAGAGATAAAAAAACTTATTACAGGTTGCGTGCTCTTTTGCTGTCTAACCTTACACCTGACATGCTCGGGCTATAAGCCATTTCTCTTTTCGGAAGGAGCAAGCCCACTCCTTCCTGCAAGACTCGTCTTATAGGCTCCCGCATGTCTCCTTTTTAAATTGGAAACATATTCGGGCATGAAATATATTAATGTTAGTTATTTGTATTATAGATAGAAGAGAAAGGACCGGTGTCGGTTTTTCTTATAATAAAGAGAGATAAAAAATGGAACATAGACTACTGTCTAGCGAACACCGCCTAGCCCCTCGAGGCTTAAGCTCATCCAAATAGAAGGTCAAAGAATAACCTTCTATCTGGCTCATCTTATGCTGATCGGGGCTGACCAAGGCGGTTACGCTTTTCTGAAAAAGGATGAAAGAATTGTTATGATGGTTTGGAATGGGGAAGAGATTCAAAAGAAAATTGAAAATCAAGATAGTTTTTGCTTGTATTTATTTACCCCTATCTGTGGGACATGTCAAGTTGCTTCTAGAATGTTAATGGTTATTAAAGAGATTGTTCCAAACATTCAAATAGGCAAAACAGATGTGAATTATATTAGAAAGTTGGCTGAAGACTATAAGGTAGAAAGTGTACCGTGTTTACTTATCTTTAAAAAAGGTCAGATAATAAAAAAAATATATGCATTTCAATCTGTACCTTACCTATTAGAAGTGCTGAATGAGAATTTTCAATGATATTATAATAGTTTCTTTTTAAAAGAGACTCTTTAAAGTTTATTGTTGATAATAGCTTCAACCTTCATTTTTCGTGATAAGTGTCACCCCCTTTTTGCTCGTTCCTTCTTCTGGGGTTTGACATGCTGTTTTTTGATTAAGTATCAGTAGTAATGTATTACAGAACCTTGTTCAACAAGGGATTAAATCAAATTATATAGACAAGATGACTGTGAAATGTAATGAGAATCGACAAAAATAAAATACTTGTCGAGTGTTTTTTAAAGGATTCTTCATGATGAGTGTTGTATATCTACTTCTAAGTGAATGGAAAAAGGAGTGGAGCTAATGGAAACAATTTTACGGTCATTACTTGCTAGTATTCAAAACAGAGAACAGTTACAGGTTCTGCTTAAGAAAGCTCATACAAGAGTGATCTTTTCTGATAATGAACAAAGATGGCATTTATTTCTATCAAATAATGAAGTACACACACAGAATACGGATAAAGGAACGTATCAAATTCTTATCTTTGGAGAAAAAAAGGAGCTGGAGCAATTATTATGTGGAGAAATATCCTTAAGGCAGCTTCAAAGATTAAATAAAATAAAAATTCAGGGTAATTATAGACAGGTTCTGTTACTTGAAGCACTACTACTTTTGAGTAGAGGACCAGTAGTTGTCTGAAATGTAATAATTTTTAAAAAATATATTGACGTACTTCTTATAAGGTGATAATATTCCTATTAAATAGATTGGTTTTATTTGGATATAAGTGAATATCTTATCAAGAGAGGTGGAGGGAATGGCCCAATGAAGCCCAGCAACCGGTATCTATATACACGGTGCTAATTCCAGCAGAATATCTATTCTGTGAAGATGAGAAGTACAGGTCATTAAGCTTCTTCTTATCAGAGGAAGCTTTTATTTGTTTCTGTTAAATAGACTGAATATTACATTTATAGGAGGAAAAATCATGAGCGATAATCAAAAAAAGTATAGCTTCGAAACGTTAAGTGTCCATGGAGGTTTACAAGTAGATCCAGTAACAGGAGCTCGTTCCACTCCGATTTATCAAAGTAACGCTTATGTATTTAAGGATAGTGAACATGCAGCGAATTTATTTGGTTTGAAAGAACCAGGTTATATTTATACGCGCATTCATAATCCGACGGTAACAGTATTTGAAGAACGAGTTGCTTTACTTGAAGGTGGTATTGGAGCTCTTGCCGTTTCGAGTGGAATGGCTGCTATAACTCTAGCTATATTAAATCTAGCAGAAGCTGGAGATGAGATTGTTGCGGCTTCTCATTTATATGGCGGTACATTTAATTTATTTGCTAATACTCTACCGAAATACGGGATCAAAGTTCATTTAGTCGATGCTGAAGATCCAGAAAACATTAGAGCAGCTATTACTCCTAAAACAAAAGCAGTCTTTGCTGAAACGATAGGAAATCCAAGTTTACATGTTTTAGATATTGAAAAAGTGGCTGAAATAGCACACGAAAATGGTATTCCATTAATCATTGATAATACTTTTGCGACACCATATTTATGCAAACCAATTGAGTATGGAGCAGATATTGTTATTCATTCGGCAACTAAATGGCTTTTAGGAAATGGAACAACATTAGGTGGAATAATCATTGACGCCGGTAAGTTTGACTGGAGTACAGGTAAGTTTCCTAGCTTTACAACACCTGATCCTAGCTATAATAATCTTGTCTACAGTGATGCACTTGGAGCGGCTGCATACATTACAAAAGCTCGAGTACAATTACTTCGTGACCTAGGTCCAGCTATTAGTCCAAATAGTGCCTTTCAATTTGTTCTTGGTTTAGAAACCCTTCATGTTCGCATGAAGGAACATATTGCGAATACAAAGAAAGTCGTTGAATATTTACAAAACCATCCTGCTGTAAAATGGGTACTATATCCAGGAGATAAAGATAATAAAAATTATGCACTAGCTGAAAAATATTTACCAAAAGGTGCAGGAGCAGTCGCTGTATTTGGTATTGAAGGTGGAAGAGAAGCGGGTGCTAAATTGATTGACAGTATTCAACTGTGGAGTCACGTAGCAAATGTGGGTGACGCTAAAAGTTTAATCATTCACCCGGCAAGTACAACGCATCAACAATTAAGTGCGGAAGAGCTAAAGCTGTCTGGTGTGTCTGAAGATTTAGTTCGTTTATCGATAGGAATTGAGAATGTAGATGATTTGATTGCAGAGTTAGAAGAAGCCATTAAAGTAGCTACTGGAAAAACATCGATAAACCCTATCTCTGTTTCATAAAAATGGATGGAAATACTGTCAAATTGAGTGAAATAAGTTGACAGTAAATTTATATAGTGATAGAATCACCTTACTAAAATATTTATTCTAACAACAATTAAATATTTTTTTGAAACTCTTATCAAGAGTGGTGGAGGGATGTGCCCAATGAAGCCCGGCAACCGTCAATTAATTTGAAATGGTGCCAAATCACACAAAGTAGTTATACTTTGGTAGATGAGAGAAAGGTCAAGCTTAGATTATTATGCCTTTCTGCTCTTCTTGCAGAAAGGTTTTTGTTGTTTAGGGCAATGTATAAATAAATATTTGTCCAAATGGTTATGGACAAAGAGGTGATCAATATGATTAAAATTCAAAACGTATCAAAATTATTCTCCATTGGGTTGAAGGATAAATTGAAAGCTGTAGACTCTGTTTCAATTGATATTGAACCAGGTGAAATATTTGGAGTAATTGGCTATAGTGGAGCTGGAAAAAGTACTCTTATTCGAATGTTAAATGGTCTTGAAGTACCAACTACGGGAACAATAACAGTAGCTGAACAAGAAATTTCTGCTATAAAAGGTGCAAAACTTCGTAAAGCACGACATGAGATTGGAATGATCTTTCAGCATTTTAACCTATTGTGGTCTAGAACAGTTAGTGAAAATATTGCATTTCCATTGGAAATTGCCGGTGTTGACAAAAGTACTAGACTTAAAAGGGTAAATGAACTAATTAAGTTAGTTGGTTTAGAAGGAAGAGAAAATGCGTACCCTTCACAACTAAGCGGCGGTCAAAAACAAAGAGTAGGTATTGCAAGAGCACTTGCAAATAATCCTAAAGTATTGTTATGTGATGAGGCTACATCTGCTTTAGATCCACAAACGACGGATAGCATTTTAGATTTATTAGTGGATATCAATAAGAAATTAAATTTAACAATCGTATTAATTACTCATGAGATGCATGTTATTCAGAAGATTTGTCATCGAGTAGCGGTTATGGAAAAAGGTAAGGTTGTAGAGATTGGAGAGGTTTTGGATGTCTTTAAAAATCCACAGCAAGATATTACAAAACGTTTCGTACAACAACTAACAAATCCTGAAGATACAGCTGAGGCGATTGAAAATCTATTGCAAAAATATCAAACTGGAAATGTTGTCAAGCTTACTTTCGTTGGTGATGATGCAGAAAAACCAGTTGTTACTGAACTAATTCGTAATTTTGAATTTGATATAAATATTATTCAAGGACAAATTTCACAAACTCAAAAAGGATCTTATGGAACATTGTTTCTCCATATTGATGGTGATGCGAATCAATTAAAGCAAGCCATCGACTTTTTAAATCAACGAGGCGTTGGCGTGGAGGTGATCACGAATGCTTGAGAAATACCTTCCTAATGTAGACTGGGAAATTATGTGGATAGCAACAAAACAAACATTGTTTATGACAAGTATTTCAGTGATTGCAGTATTTGTGTTTGGTGTCATTCTAGGATTGCTATTATTTTTAACATCTAAAGGTAATCTATGGGCTAATAAAGTAGTGTATACGGTTGTAAGTGCTTATGTGAATATTTTCCGAAGCATTCCCTTCATTATATTAATTGTTTTATTAATACCTATTACGAAATTATTAATGGGTACGATGATTGGGGAAAAAGCTGCATTACCAGCTTTAATCATCGGTACTGCTCCATTTTATGCTCGCATGGTTGAAATTGCTCTTCGAGAGATTGACAAAGGAGTTATTGAAGCTGCAAAAGCAATGGGAGCAAAAACGAGCACTATTATATGGAAGGTTTTGATTCCAGAATCAATGCCAGCTATAGTGTCAGGTATAACCGTTACAACTATCGCGTTAGTTGGATACACAGCTATGGCAGGTGTCGTAGGTGCAGGTGGTCTTGGAAATCTTGCTTACTTAGATGGTTTCCAGCGTGGTCGTGATGATGTTACTTTAGTTGCGACTATTATAGTTTTAATTATCGTATTTGCAGTACAGTTTATTGGTGATTATGCAACATCTAAAATTGATAAAAGATAAGGGGCAATGAAAGATGAAAAAGAAGTTTAGTTTACTTTTAGTTTTAACTTTAGCATTATCAGTATTTTTAGCTGCATGTGGATCAAGCAAAGATGACAAGGATGGGAAATCTGGAGAAGGTTCTTCAGACAAAACAGAAAAATTAGTAATAGGTGCTTCTAATGTACCTCATGCTGAAATTCTAGAAGAAGCAAAACCTTTACTTGAAGAAAAAGGTATTGAATTAGAGATTCGTAAATATACAGATTATGTAATGCCAAACAAAGCGTTAGCAGATAAAGAGCTAGATGCCAACTATTTCCAACACATTCCATATTTAGAACTTCAAATTAAAGATAACGGCTATGATTTTGTGAATGCAGGTGGCGTTCATATCGAACCAATCGCAGTTTACTCTAAAAAGCATAAAAGTTTAGATGACCTTCCTAAAGGTGCTGAAATTATTATTAGTAATTCCGTTGCTGACCATGGGCGTGTTCTTTCACTACTTGAAGCAAAAGGTCTTCTTAAATTAAAAGAGGGTATTGATAAAACAGCTGCAACAGTTAAAGATATCGTTGAAAATCCAAAAAATCTTAAATTTAAAACAGATATCGAACCTGCATTATTAACTCAAGTGTATAACAATGATGAAGGTGATGCGGTAGTGATTAACTCTAACTTTGCTATCGATGCAGGATTAAATCCAATTAAGGATTCTATTGCTATTGAGGATAAAGAATCACCATATGTAAACATTATTGCTGTTAACAAAGGAGATGAAAACTCTGATAAAATTAAAACATTATTAGAAGTTTTACATTCGAAAAAAATTCAAGACTTTATCGTTGAAAAATACAAAGGTGCTGTAGTGCCTGTATCTGAATAAATGATGTAATGACTGCTCAAAAGTGTATCTTTTGAGCAGTTTTTTTGTTGGTTTTTATGAATCATTAACTAAGAGCTATCATTTCTGTGAATCATCGAGCAATTCTAAGAATGAAAGGATATAGAAGATTAAATGTAGTGATAAGATGATTAATGACGAAATATTCGGGTATATATCATTTGTTAATAATTTCAAGGGAATGATATCCTTGTAAAGTATTAAGTAAAATAATTTTTCTAAAACAGAAAGGATTGGTTCATTATTATTTTTCATGATTTAGACTTGAATGTGACAAGCGAAATGGAGAAAGCGATGTATCTCTCGCATGGGGTAGGATATAATGAATATAGTAGATGCTTAGATGCGAGAATGAGAGTTGAAAAACGTCGAGAAAGAAGCTATATCCAGAGTCATGAAGTATTAAATGAATATAATCGTCGCGTTTTTAAATAAGATGTGAACATTCATTTGGAATTTGATATATTTTTTGCGGCTGAAAAAGTAAGCTTTTAACCAAATCAGCTTTTTCTAGAGAGCTCAAAGATAGACAATGATTATTGCTAAATCGTTTAGCATATTTAATCAAATTTTTAGCTTGTGTATAGATTAAGGTAATTCTTAAAATAAGGGAAAAAAAGTCAGTGGATGAACCTACTGGCTTTTTCCTATAATGTAATATGAGTGCTTTTTTGAAAAAATGAACAAGATTTAAATAAAAACGGGTTTATATCGTTATTTTAGTTTCTACTATGATGATGGTGTAATCTATGGTTTTATTTGTTGATTCTACATTTCATTTGTTATAATATTGTAATGAGAATAAAATGAGAATCGTTTTTTAAAAAATATAGACTATACAAGAAATTGTTGGAGGTATATAAATATGGCGCCATCTAAATTAAAGATTGAAAATTTACATGTTTCAATTGAAGACAAAGAGATTATCAAAGGTTTGAATTTAGAAATTAAAGGTGGAGAAATTCACGCAATCATGGGACCAAATGGTACTGGTAAATCGACTTTATCATCTGCTATTATGGGACATCCAAAATATGAAGTTACAAGTGGTAGCATCACATTAGATGATGAAGATGTACTTGAAATGGAAGTTGATGAGCGTGCTCAAGCTGGTCTTTTCCTTGCAATGCAATATCCGAGTGAAATTGCTGGTGTAACAAATGCTGATTTCCTTCGTTCTGCCATTAATGCACGTCGTGAGGAAGGCGAAGAGATTTCAATTATGAAATTTATCCGTAAAATGGATGAAAAAATGGAATTCCTAGAAATGGATCCAGATATGGCGCAACGTTACTTAAATGAAGGATTCTCTGGTGGAGAGAAAAAACGTAATGAAATTCTTCAACTTATGATGATTGAGCCTAAAATTGCTATTCTTGATGAAATTGACTCTGGTCTTGATATCGATGCTTTAAAAGTTGTATCAAAAGGTATTAATGAAATGCGTAGCGAAGATTTTGGTTGCTTAATCATTACTCACTACCAACGTTTATTAAACTACATTACTCCTGATGTTGTACACGTAATGATGCAAGGTCGTATCGTTAAATCTGGTGGTCCAGAACTTGCGCAACGTTTAGAAGCAGAAGGTTATGATTGGATTAAACAAGAATTAGGTATTGAAGACGAAACTGTAGGCCAAGAAGCGTAAGCGTTGGGGGGATTTCAATGACTACTGAATTAAATTTATCGCTTGAAAAAGAGGCTGTTGTCGCTTTTTCAAATTCTAATAATGAACCAAAATGGCTTGCTGATTTAAGAGTAAAAGCGTTCGATGCTATGCAAACTCTTCCATTACCAAAGCCAGATAAAACAAACATTACAAAATGGAACTTTACAGAGTTTCCTTCACATACAGTGAAAAGTGATGCATATGTATCTTTAGAAGAGCTTCCAAGTGGAGTGAAATCTTTAATTGATTCTAATGAAAATCTTTATATTCAAAGAAATAACACTCCTGCATATAGTGCTCTTTCTGAAACATTAAAGGAGCAAGGTGTCATTTTCACTGACATTATTTCAGCAGCAAAGGATCATAGCGAGCTAGTTGAAAAATATTTCATGACAAAAGGTATTAAAGTAGACGAGCATCGTCTAACTGCTCTACATGCTGCGTTAATGAACGGTGGAGTTTTCATCTATGTACCAAAAAATGTAGAGATTAAAGAACCATTACAAGCTGTATACGTACGTGATCAAAAAGATGCATCATTATTTAATCATGTACTAATTGTTGCGGAAGATAACAGCCAAGTAACATATGTTGAGAATTATATTTCAACTGTTGAAGGTTCAGGAATTGTAAATATTGCATCTGAAGTTATCGCAGAAAATAATGCGAAAATCGTTTATGGTGCTGTAGATACTTTATCGGAAGATGTTGTTACGTATGTAAATCGTCGTGGTGTAGCAGCTAATGACGCTAAGATTGAATGGGCTCTTGGATTAATGAATGATGGAGATACTATTTCAGAAAATGTAACCAACTTAATTGGTAATGGCTCATATAGTGATGCGAAAACAGTGGTAGTTGGTCGTGGACAGCAAAAGCTCAACTTTACAACAAATATTGTTCATTTTGGTAAAGCATCTGAAGGTTATATCTTAAGCCATGGAGTTATGAAGGATAGTGCTTCTTCTATTTTTAACGGTATTGGTAAGATTGAACATGGAGCTACAAAAGCAAACGCTGAGCAAGAGTCACGAGTACTTATGCTAAGCGAAAAAGCTCGTGGTGATGCTAATCCTATTCTGTTAATTGATGAAGATGATGTAACAGCAGGTCATGCTGCATCAGTTGGACGCGTTGATCCATTACAATTGTATTACCTAATGAGTCGTGGTATTCCAAAAACAGAAGCAGAAAGATTAATCATTCATGGTTTCCTTGCACCAGTTGTAAATGAACTTCCTATTGAAGGGGTTAAAAAGCAACTTGTTGAGGTAATTGAAAGGAAAGTACAATAATGGACGCATACGAAATTCGTAAGTTGTTTCCAATCTTACATCAAGAAGTCAATGGCCATCCATTAGTGTATTTAGATTCAGCGGCTACTTCTCAAAAACCTCAAGTAGTTATCGATACAATCACCAAGTATTATAACGAGGACAATTCAAATGTTCATCGTGGTGTTCATACATTAGGAACGAGAGCTACGGATTCATATGAAGGTGCGAGAGAAAAAGTTCGTAAATTTATTAATGCTTCTTCAACAGAAGAGGTTATTTTCACAAGAGGTACGACAACTTCTTTAAATACAATTGCAGCGAGCTATGGTCGTGCTAATGTTACATCAGGTGATGAAATCGTTATTACGTATATGGAGCACCATAGTAATATTATCCCGTGGCAACAACTTGCTAAGCAAACGGGCGCAACGCTGAAATATATTCCACTTCAACCGAATGGAACAATTTCTTTAGAAGATGCAAAGAATACAATTACTCCTAAAACAAAAATAGTTTCAGTAGCCCATGTTTCTAATGTTCTTGGAGTTATTAATCCAATTAAAGAACTTGCAAAAATTGCTCATGAAAATCGAGCAGTAATGGTTGTTGATGGTGCACAAGGAGCTCCACACATTAAGTTAGATGTTCAAGATTTAGATTGTGATTTTTATGCACTTTCTGGACATAAAATGTGTGGTCCTACTGGAATCGGCGTTTTGTATGGTAAAAAGCAACTTCTTGAAGAAATGGAACCAGTTGAATTTGGTGGAGAAATGATTGATTTTGTTGGTCTTCAAGAGTCTACTTGGAAAGAGCTACCTTGGAAATTCGAAGGTGGTACACCAATTATTGCTGGTGCAATTGGTCTTGGAGCTGCGATTGATTTCTTAGAAGAAATAGGCCTTGAAGCAATTGAAGCTCATGAGCATAAATTAGCTGCTTATGCTTTGAAACGTATGTCTGAAATAGAAGGACTTACAATATATGGTCCAGAAGATAGTTCAATGCGTGCGGGTGTAGTCACATTTAATTTAGAGGATGTTCATCCACATGACGTTGCTACCGTTTTAGATGCTGAAGGAATTGCTGTTCGAGCAGGTCATCATTGTGCTCAACCATTGATGAAATGGTTAAATGTATCGGCAACAGCAAGAGCTAGTTTTTATTTATACAACACTGAAGAAGATATTGACCGTTTAGTAGATGGTCTTATCAAAACAAAGGAGTACTTCACAGATGTCTTTTAATAATTTAGATACTCTTTACCGCCAAGTCATTATGGATCACTATAAAAAGCCTCGTAATAAAGGATCGTTAGAAGAAGGTAATTTAACGATTGATATGAATAATCCGACTTGTGGTGATCGTATTCATTTAACGTTAAAAGTAGAAGATGGCAAAGTAGTTGATGCGAAATTCGACGGTGAAGGTTGTTCAATTTCTATGTCATCAGCATCTATGATGACTCAAGCTATTAAAGGAAAAGATGTAGAGACAGCTTTTAAAATGTCTCAAATGTTCTCTAATATGATGCAAGGCAAGGATTATGATACTGAAGGTATCGACCTTGGTGATATAGAAGCGTTACAAGGAGTTTGTAAGTTTCCAGCTCGTATTAAATGTGCAACATTAGCATGGAAAGCGATGGAAAAAGGTCTTAAAGAAAAATAAAAGAGAAAAGATTTCAAATGAAATCTTTTCTCCTTTGAAACGGAGGTATTCGACCTATGGCAAAAAAAATGCCTGAAATCGGCGATTATAAATATGGGTTTTCGGATCGCGATGTTTCCATTTTCCGCTCTGAGCGTGGATTAACGAAGGAAATCGTTGAAGAAATCTCAAAAATGAAAAATGAACCACAATGGATGCTTGACTTCCGCTTAAAATCATTAGAGCATTTTTATAAAATGCCAATGCCTCAATGGGGCGGAGACTTATCAAGTTTGAATTTTGATGAAATTACGTATTATGTAAAACCATCTGAGAAATCTGAGAAGTCTTGGGATGAAGTACCTGATGAAATCAAACAAACATTTGATAAATTAGGTATTCCTGAAGCTGAACAAAAATATCTTGCAGGCGTTTCTGCTCAATATGAATCTGAGGTTGTATATCACAACATGAAAGAGGAATTAGAAGAGCAAGGCATCGTGTTTAAGGATACAGATTCAGCTTTACGTGAAAATGAAGATATTTTCCGTGAGCATTGGGCTAAAGTAATTCCTCCAACAGATAATAAATTTGCTGCGTTAAATTCTGCTGTTTGGTCTGGTGGATCATTTATCTATGTTCCTAAAGGAGTTAAATTAGAAACTCCATTACAAGCATACTTCCGAATCAACTCTGAAAATATGGGACAATTCGAACGTACTCTTATTATTGTTGATGAAGGAGCAAGTGTTCATTACGTAGAAGGATGTACAGCTCCAGTTTATACAACGAACTCACTACACAGTGCGGTTGTAGAAATTATCATCAAAAAAGATGCATATTGCCGATATACAACGATTCAAAACTGGGCAAACAATGTATACAATTTAGTAACGAAGCGTGCTGTTTGTGAAGCAAATGCAACAATGGAATGGATTGATGGTAACATCGGATCTAAGCTTACAATGAAATATCCAGCTGTTATTTTGAAAGGTGAAGGTGCTAGAGGTCTTACACTTTCAATCGCAATCGCTGGTAAAGGTCAACATCAGGATGCTGGTGCGAAAATGACTCACTTAGCACCAAATACATCTTCAACAATAGTTTCAAAATCAATTTCAAAACAAGGTGGAAAAGTAACATACCGTGGTATTGTTCATTTCGGTCGTAAAGCAGATGGCGCGCGTTCAAATATCGAGTGCGATACGCTAATTATGGATAATCAATCTACATCAGATACAATTCCATATAACGAAATCTTAAATGATAACATCTCTTTAGAACATGAAGCAAAAGTTTCAAAAGTATCTGAAGAGCAGCTATTCTATCTAATGAGTCGTGGTATTTCAGAGCAAGAAGCTACTGAAATGATCGTAATGGGCTTCATTGAACCATTTACGAAAGAGCTTCCTATGGAATATGCTGTTGAAATGAACCGTCTAATCAAATTTGAAATGGAAGGTTCTATCGGTTAATAAGACTAATTCAAGGTGTGTCAAAGCAAATGCTTTGACACGCCTTTTTCTTTTGTGCATCTTTTAAACGAAGCATATCAAAGTTTAAAATAGGTAATAGGAAAATAATTTATCTAAGATTACAGCCAAAACATAAAGAATCGGTGACGGCTTTTCTTGGTTGTTTATATTTGAATAATAACTTTTTGAAGTATATGCTAAATGTAAGAAAGAGTATTTGACATATAATTAGTAAAATCGGCAAGGATTGATTACAGTATGATATATATTGGAGTGACAGGCTGGGGAGATCATGATTCGTTATATGGAAGTAAGCTGAATTCGCGTGATCGATTAAAGGCTTATAGTGAACATTTTCCAACTGTTGAAGTTGATACTGCTTTTTATGCCATTCAATCTGAAAAGAATAGCCGAAAATGGATCAAAGAGACTCCAAGTGGCTTTCAGTTTATTGTAAAAGCATATCAAGGGATGACTGGCCATGCTAGAGATACTTTTTATGAATCAAAGGAAGCGATGTTTAAAGCTTATAAAGATTCGCTTATTCCTTATCAGGAAAGTGGAAAGCTTGCTATGGCTTTATTTCAATTCCCACCATGGTTTAATTGTATAAGAGAAAATGTTGAATATTTAAGATGGTGTAAGGAACAGATGGAAGATATTCCAGTTGCTTTAGAATTTCGTAATCAGTCTTGGTTTTCTGCTGCGTTCTATGATAAAACGTTAACCTTTATGGAGAAGGAAGGTTGGATTCACAGTATTTGTGATGAGCCTCAAGCTGGAGAAGGTTCCGTCCCTGCTGTTTTACATTCAACGAATAAAGATGCTACATTAATCCGTTTTCATGGCCGAAATGTATATGGTTGGAATAAAGCAACAGCGGGTGATAATTGGAGAGCTGTTCGATTTTTATATCGATATAATCAAGAGGAATTAAATGATTGGAAGAATAACATTCTTTCTTTACAGAAAAAATCAAAGAATATCTACGTATTATTTAACAATAACTCAGCAGGTGATGCAGCAGATAATGCGAAACAATTAATATCCTTATTAGGAATTGAGTACCAAGGATTAGCTCCAAGACAATTGGATTTATTCTAGCTATATCTATACATCAATAGAAAAACAAAGCTGTTTTCTAAAAGATTGTTGTTTTTAATGGTTTTTAGTAATAAAACTAGTTAATAAAAAATTGGTTGATTGGAGCTAAAGGTGCGAGCATACCAGAGGAGACTTCAACCTTTACTCCCTACTTGTTTATAGGCAACATAGTATACGAAAACAGTCAAAAATATAAAGGTGGAAATATATTTGGAATGGATTATTCTTTTACTCGTAACAGCATTTTGTGCGGGTGTTATTGGATCTTTAATTGGATTAGGTGGCGGAATCATACTAGTGCCCGCTATTTTATTTTTTCATTCTAGTTTAGGTTTATTAGGAGATTTAACTCCACAAAAGGCAGTTGGAATATCTACAATTATGATGATATTCACCGGTTTATCTTCTACATTGGCATATGTGAAGCATAAAAGAGTAGATTATAAAACAGGCTTCATTTTCTTCATTGGAAGTGGACCTGGGGGAATATTAGGCTCATACGTTAATAAAATGTTAGATGTCCAATCTTTTTATTTGTTTTTCGGTATGTTTGTTATCATCGTATCTATTGTTTTATTAATAAAAGACCAATTAAAACCATCAACATTAATTAATAAGGCTACGATAAAAAAAGTGTATACGGATTCTGATGGTAAGCAATATATATATGGGTTTAAACCAAGCATTGCCATAATGATTTGCTTTGCAGTAGGGTTTTGTTCGGGACTATTTGGTATTGGAGGAGGCTCTCTAATAGTACCAACAATGATTCTATTGTTTTTGTTCCCCCCACATGTGGCAGTGGCTACAAGTATGTTTATCGTATTTTTGTCTTCTATTACGAATTCAATCACTCATATAACACTTGGAAATGTTGTATGGCATTACGCATTAGTCTTAATTCCAGGTGCTTGGTTTGGTGCGAAGCTAGGAGCATATATTAATTCTAAACTAAAAGGAAATACACTTGTACGGTTACTACGTGTTATGCTCCTATTAATCGGTATTAAACTAATTATTGAAGGAATTAGTTAAAAAAAGAGGGAAGATGAAATGAGAGAAATTATACATTTTTACCATATAAACGATTTACATAGTCATTTTGAGCATTGGAAAAGGATTGAGAACTTTATACATGAACGAAAAAAATGGCATCTTGGTGCTGAAGAAGAAACGATTATTTTGGACCTAGGTGATCATTCGGATCGTTTTCATCCTTTTACTGAAGCTCTATCTGGCAAAGGTAATGTAAAGCTCTTAAATAACTTAGGGTGCCAGTACGTAACGATTGGGAATAATGAGGGAATTACATTCTCTTATGAGGAGTTAGACCATTTATACGACGATGCAACATTTAATGTTCTCGTAGCGAATTTATATAATCAGTCAGGGGAAAGACCAAGTTGGGCGAAGCCCTATCATATACATCAAACTGTTAAAGGAACTCGGATTGCCTTTATAGGTGCTACTGCTTATTTTCGAGTATTTTATGAGATGCTAGGGTGGAAAATTACTGATCCACAGGAAGAAATCATTGTGGCAGTTGATGAAGTGAAAAATCAATGTGATGTCATTGTATTATTGTCTCATCTAGGATTGGAACATGATAAACAGCTTGCAGAACACATACCGGAGATAGACATTATTTTAGGTGCCCATACACACCATATTCTACACGAGGGAATGTACGTTCAAAACACTTTATTATGTGGAGCAGGAAAAGGAGGCACATTCGTAGGTCATGTTGAAATAGAAGTGGATACTACGAAACATCCTATTTCTAAAAAAACTAGATTATACAATATGAATGAACAGGATCCAGTAAATAATGAAAGTGAATTTACTTATAAGTTATTTAAAATCGGCAAAGAACGGTTAGAAAAAGAAGTTTGTCACTTACCAAGGTCATTACCTGTTAGATGGTTTGAAGAATCAACTATTACAAAATTACTTTGCGATGCTTTACAGGAATATTGCCAGGCTGATTGTGCTTTCATAAATGCTGGATTATTATTGGATGGATTAAAAAAAGGACCAGTTACGTTATTTGATTTACACAGAATCTGTCCACATCCAATTAACCCTTGTGTTATTGAAATGTCTGGACAAGAATTAAAAGAAGTGCTTCTGCAATCACAAAATCCTGATTGGCCACATAAGCAAGTAAAAGGTTTTGGATTTAGAGGAAGTATTTTGGGAGTGATGATATATAGTAATATCAAAATCATAAGTCCTAAAGAAATTTATATTGGAGACGTACAATTAGATCTAAAAAAAACTTATACATTAGCCATTCCTGATATGTACACATTCGGATACTTTTTTCCTAGTATTAAACGTTCAGAAAAGAAAACGTATAAGCCGTTGTTCTTAAGAAATGTATTAGCTTCAAAATTATCTACAATGAGTATGTAGAATTATGCTATGACAGACACACATATTATCCTTTTTTCATATCGTATCAATGGTATGAAAGGAGTGATGGTATGGTTGAATTATTGCCAATTTCTATTGAGGATCGAACATTTATTGGTGTATCGGTAAAATTACCAAAAACCAATTTACTCGTTATTACATCTGATAGTGGTTACATTATGTGTGGCGCTCTAGATGTAGGTTTATTAAATGAAAAATTAAAGGATCGTAATATTATTGCTGGGCGTGCTGTTGGAGTAAAGACGCTAGAACAGTTATTAGAAGCTCCTTTAGAATCGGTTACCTATGGAGCAGAGTCTCTAGGCATTAAAAAAGGGATGCTTGGAAGAGATGCTTTGTTAAAAATGCAATGATTATTTTACCGTCAATTTGACGGTTTTTTTTTGCTATTTTAACTTACGGGAAAATTGTGGTTATTTGTCGTTTGAGTTGTTTTTGCATTTCTTTGTATAATAGTGATAGATATCTTCTGGGAAAATAAATAAAAAATATACAAAACAACATTTTTTGAACGATAATACAATTATGGAGAACTGTGTCGATAAAAGTAGAAATTCGTAGTATTAAACAATGTACAAGTATTTTCCGTTTAAAAAGATAGTGAATGAATTTAAGAAATTAATCATAGGAGACTTTAATGAGACTGATATCCACAAATCATGTAATACCTAAATCAATTTTGGGAAAGACCATTTATAACGAGCGAAATAAAGTTTTATTAAATGAAGGGGTAGTCCTATCGGAAAGCTTGGTTACAAGATTGATCGAATTAGGTGTTCTTTATGTATATATAGAAGATCCAAAAAGTGAAAATATTAATCCAGAAAATACGGTCTCAGAACGTTTAAGATTTGAAGCCATTGAGTCGATTGAAAGTATTTTTCTTGAAAGTGATAAGAAGGGAACGCAAGCCGCAAAATCTTATATCTTTGAAAAAAACTCCAAACAGCTTATGGGACTTATTCGAGGAATTATGAAAGAGATGACAGCAGAAAAAGGTTTATTGACGATTCTTGCAGATGTTTATACTCATGATTCATATATATTTACCCATTCCTATAATGTAACGCTATATGCTTTGGCAATTGGAATGGAGTTAAAGCTAAATCCAAAGCAATTGGAGATCCTGGGATTAGGCTCTATTTTACATGACGTTGGTAAAATGAAAGTGTCGCAAAAAATTTTACTGAAGCCAGGGAAGTTAACGGAAGAAGAGTATGAAGAAATTAAGACACATGCTGAAGAAGGCTTTCAAATATTAAAAGAAGTAAACACGGTTCCATTACTAGTCGCACATTGTGCCTATCAGCATCATGAACGAATAGATGGTTCTGGATATCCAAGAGGATTAAAAGATAAAGATATTCATTTTTTTGCTAAAATCTTGGCTGTTGCTGATGTTTTTGATGCAGTCACCTCTAATCGAGTATACAGAAAAGCGTTGCTCCCTCATGAAGGTTTAGAAATTCTTTATTCTGGATCAGGAACTTTGTTTGATACAGAAATCATTGAGGCATTTAGAAAAGCTGTTGCTATATATCCAATTGGTTTAACTGTGAAATTGAATGATAAGCGAATTGGTATCGTTTCCAAACAAAATCATGGAATTAGTGATCGACCAGTTGTTCGAATTATAAAAGATAATGGAAATCATGATGTTCAACCATACGAAATTGATTTAATGAAGTGCTTAGATGTAATGATAGTCGATTGTATAACGAATTAGAGTGTTGCTTAATAAATATTACTATAATTTATTATCGGAATTTTTATATAAAAAGTTGAAATAAAGTCTTATAATTGTTATATTAGAAAAGTAAATTAAATATTGAACTACTATCACCGCATGGGGTAGAGGTGCAAAACTTAAAAGTAGGCTGTTGTGAGGATGACAACTATGATCACAGCTAAAAGGAAGTTTTGCCGAAGTATCATTTGAAGTCAGGCATATGATACTGGGGTTGTCTTGAATAAGGACAGCACTGTCATTATAAAGATTATCTTTATAATGGTGAGCTACAGAGCGATGGACGATAACATACATTACAAAGGGTAATGATAGGTTGTTTTCTATCATTATCCTTTTTATTTTTGTCCAAGAACTGAAATGCAAGCTCTTCACCGCCCTTAACTTTTATTAAAGGAGAGAGAACAGCATGGAAAACACAATATTTTCTTTATTACCACCAGTAGTAGCCATTATTATGGTTCTTTTAATAAGAAAGGTTTTATTATCTTTAGGTTTAGGAATTGCTACAGCTGCATTGCTATTAGCTAACTTTAATCCTATGGATTCGTTAGCTACGATTGGAAAATCAGTTTTACAATTATTTATCGTGGATGGATCCGTTAACACAGGCAAAGTGTATATTATTTTATTTTTACTTATTTTAGGATGTATTACTGCATTTGTATCCATTTCAGGTGGAAGCAGAGCTTTCGGAGAATGGGCTTTAAAAAGAGTTAAAACAAGAACGGGTGCGCAGATAACAGCAGCGATTTTAGGAATTATTATCTTTATTGACGACTATTTTAATGCTTTAGCAGTTGGACAAATATCAAGACCTTTAACTGATCGAAATAGGGTTTCAAGAGCTAAGCTATCTTATATTATTGATTCAACTGCAGCTCCAATTTGTGTCGTATCACCAGTTTCTAGCTGGGGAGCATACATCATTGCCATTCTTGCTCCTATTTTAGCAGCGAATTCATTAGATATAAGCGGCTTTTCAGCTTTTATTCAAATGATACCCATGAACTTTTATGTTTGGGTATCTCTATTATTAGTGTTTTATACTTCATGGAAAAACATTAATTTTGGTCCGATGAAAATTCATGAAGATCGAGCAATTAAGGACGGAATCGTTTCTAATCCTGATAAACAAGCACCAGGAGAGTTAAAAAGTGATTTACCTGTTAGTAAAAAAGGTTCTGTTGCAGATTTATTAGTACCGATTGCTGCATTAGTGGTAGGAACTGTATCTGCAATGTTATGGACAGGTAGTAAGGCAATTGAAGGAAATGTGACTGTATTAGGCATGTTTGAGAATACGGACGTACCGACATCATTATTTTATGGAGGATTATTTGGTTTAGTTGTAACGATCATTTTATTCTTTCGACAAGTCTATTCTAAAAAAGCCGTGGATAGAAGCATGTTTTTCACAGGTGTAATAGAAGGAATTAAGTCAATGCTTCCAGCTGTATACATTTTGTTATTTGCTTGGGTCATCGTTGATTTAGTAGGTGCATTAGAAACAGGTAGCTATTTAGCAGGATTTGTTGAAAAATCTAATTTAAATATTGCTTTTATACCGTTTATTTTATTTTTGATAGCAGGTGTTATGGCGTTATCAACAGGAACATCGTGGGGATCATTCGGTATCCTTTTACCGTTAGCAGGAGATATCGTCGCTACTATGGATTCAAGTATGTTACTGCCATCATTAGCAGCTGTGTTAGCTGGTGCGGTATTTGGAGATCATTGTTCACCAATATCAGATACAACGATTCTATCTTCTACTGGGGCTGGCTGTGACCATATGGATCATGTTATGACTCAGTTACCTTATGCACTAATAAGTGCCGGTTTCGCTGCGATTGGATTCCTTTTACTTGGATTTACTGGAAGTGTATCATTATCTTTACTAATTGTACTAGCGGGTACTTTGGTTGCTCTAATGGCTCTTTCAAAGAAAGGGAAAACAGTTGTGGTTGGAGAAGATATAATTGAATAATTCATTTAAAAGGGGCCTCTCAAAAGTGATGCTTTTGAGAGGCCCCATGCTTTATCTAGTTTTTTTATTTGTTTCTTCGCTCGTTTCTCTCCCAAACAGTTAGGTGATAATAGGGATCAAAGCTCCATTCTGTATATCCATTGTCTTTATACATTCCAAAATGTAGATGTGGGGGGAACTTTCCACTTGTACCTGGAGGACCATATCCAGTGCTTCCTACACCGCCTATAATCATTCCTGGTTCTACAATTTGACCAATTTCAATTCCTTTCGCAAATCCACTTAAATGGGCGAAATAATGATAGGTATTATTTAAGTCTCTTATGCCAATTCTCCATCCGCCGTAGCGATTCCAGCCTTTAATTTCAACAATTCCATAGCAAGTCGCTCGAACAGGAACGCCATAGTTGGCAAATATATCTGTTCCCTCATGACTTCGACGTCCACCCCATCCTCGAGCTACACCCCATGTACTTCTATAGCTATAGTCCGCTGTAATAGGAACAGGGAAGGCTTTTTCATGTAAATTGATTCGATTATATTTCTGGAATAATTTGGCGTTGCCCATAACGATACCTACAGCCTTATCTCGTTTATAATAGTTCCATAATGCAATACGAATATTTTCTTCATCAGAACCATATTGAGCTAAGTAAGAAGCTATTGAAACTAATACATCATACTCGGATTTTGGATTTGCTTTTCCGTTCCCATCACCATCCATACCAATACCATCAAAAAACGCTATCCTTCTTGGGTTTTGATCGAATATATTGGGATTCAATAAGCCACTCCATTTTTCAGGTGGAATCAAAATTCCAATAGAGCCTTCAGAATCAGGCAAATCTCTTCTTGCATTCCTTATACTATGTTCATATTGATCAATCGCTGCCATATAAAACCATGGAATTTGAAAGTTATCTTCAATATTCTTAAAGAGCTCCATTCTTTTTTTATCTGAAAATGTATTCGTTTGAGCTTCTACATCGTTATGTACAAATATAAGTATCGTACTTATAATAGCTATAAAAGTGGAAAAAGCTCGCATGAATTTGCTCCTTTCTAAACCAATCATAATTTTATTGTGTGAATAAATTCGAGAAATACAATTATAAAATATTGGAAAGGAAAATCCTAAAAGTTGTAAGGAGTTTTTTTATTTGATACATTGTCTACACATAGAGAAATTACAAAATGATGGGAGATGTTATTTTGAGTAAGAAAAATACATATATCCGTAAACCAGAATGGCTAAAAATAAAATTGCAAACGAATGAGAATTATACAGGCTTAAAGAAAATGATGAGGGAAAAGAATTTACATACAGTATGTGAAGAAGCAAAATGTCCTAATATTCACGAATGTTGGGCGGTTCGCCGAACTGCTACATTTATGATCTTAGGTTCAGTTTGTACAAGAGCTTGTCGTTTTTGTGCTGTAAAAACAGGTCTACCAACTGAGTTAGATTTAGCTGAACCAGAACGCGTGGCTGACTCTGTTGTACAAATGAATTTAAAACATGTAGTTGTTACTGCAGTTGCTCGAGATGATCTTAAAGATGGTGGAGCAGCGGTATTTGCTGAAACAGTTCGAGCGATTAGAAGAAAGAATCCTTTCACATCTATAGAGGTTCTACCTTCTGATATGGGGGGCGTGTTTGAAAATATTCAAACATTAATGGATGCAAAACCAGATATTTTAAATCATAATATTGAAACCGTTAAACGTTTGTCTGATCGTGTTCGTGCACGTGCAAAATATGATCGCTCCCTTCAATTCCTACAACGCGCAAAAGAACTTCAACCAGAGATTCCAACAAAATCAAGCATTATGGTTGGTTTAGGAGAAACAATTGACGAAATCATTGAAGCAATGGATGATCTAAGAGCTCATCAAGTAGATATATTAACAATCGGTCAATACCTTCAGCCTTCCAAAAAGCATTTGCCAGTACTTAAATATTACACACCTGAAGAGTTTGCTCACTTAAAAGAAGTGGCAATGGAAAAAGGCTTCAGTCATTGTGAAGCGGGTCCACTAGTTCGTTCTTCATACCACGCAGATGAACAAGTAAATGAAGCTACTAAGAAAAGACAATTGTCTGGGGAAGCATCATTAGTAACTGAATAATCGTTTCAAAATAGAGGATATCAATGAAAAGTAAGTTCTTGATATCCTCTATTTTTATAGAAAGAATGGATTTTGTGGAGTATTTCGGGGAGGTTTTATCATGTCAGAACATTGGGATATGTATTTTGGATACATAGAGGATCAAGTAGCATCAGTTGTTTTAGATATGGATATATGGAAAGAAATAGATACCGAAGAGTATAATTACGCTGTTGCTATCAGGCTTAAAATAAAAGCACCTAATGAAGACGGCTTTCCGGTAGGGCCTGAGGCTGATAAGATAAATGAAATGGAAGATTCTCTGAATGGATTTGCGCGTTTTCAAAACATTATTCAGGTTGGTAGAGTGACAACGGACGGGATAAGGGACATTATTTTTTATTCAAATCGAGAGGAACAAAAGGATTTAATGGAAGCTGCTGCCGGCTTTATAGAACCACATGGGTATAAGTATGAAATTTTTCTTATCGAGGAAGAGGAAAATTGGGAATTTTATTTTGATTTTTTGTACCCTAATCCCTATCAACAACAGCATATGAACAACCGTGTGGTAATTGAAGCGTTAGAAGAAAGAGGGGATAAATTAGATGCCCCTCGTAAGGTTGTACATTGGCTATGCTTTGAAAATATGATAATGTTAAAACGTTTTGAAAAGACTATAAAAAAAGAAGGCTTTTTCATAGAGGAAGAATCAGTTGAAACGAATGAAGAAGGCAAATATGTTCTTACTATTTATAGAATGGATACTATTGATTATAGTTCGATAAATGAAGTCACGGATCTATTAGTGGAGATTTCTGAAAAATATAAAGGAGAATATGATGGTTGGGAAACATCTGTAATAACCGAATAATTTCTAGTAAGTATGTAAGTTAGTTGAATTAAAAAGGACCGGTGACAGTTTTTCTTTACTATTAAATGAGTTATAATGAAGGGAGGATGGATAATTGAGGTGAAAACATGGTTACAATCAATAATCTTCAATATGAATTAGTAGAAGACTATCGAGATGGCTTTAATGAAGAGGCTTTTAAAGCACGTTATAGCGAAATTTTAAATAAATATGATTATGTAGTCGGCGATTGGGGATATGGTCAATTAAGATTGAAAGGTTTTTTTGATGATCAAAACCAAAAATCTTCATATGATACAAAAATTAGCACTTTATCTGAATATTTATATGAGTTTTGTAATTTTGGATGCCCTTATTTCGTTATGAAAAAAATGAAAAATCATTCGAGGTAAAATAAAGAAGCTTTGTCATTCGTTTTTAGGTAACGTTTGAGCAAAGCTTCTTTTATTTAAAAATAGATCTATCTATTTATGGATAGCCTTCATAAAAACGCATCTCTACAGATGCATGCTTAAAGGCTCATACTACTTGTTCAAGGAAGTCTTTTAGTTCAGCTGCTTGTTCTTCTGAGAGTCTAAAAGCATGCTCTAAATATCCTTCTTCATCTAAATCATCTTGACCGATTATAGCGAAAGCATTACTTTGCATATCAAGAACAAGCTGTTTGCCATAGAATCTTTCTGAAGAAATAATGGCTAAATCAAATCGTTGGCTTTCCCCTACAAAGCTTACAAAGCGAGTGTTGGTTTGTTCCTTATAGTCGTATAAATAGAAGCGTTCTTCCACAGTATTTCCTCCCTAAACGAAAATTAAATGTGGCTTGTGATCTAAATGGTGATGTGCTTTGATATAACGTACTGTTTTTGTTTTGCTACGCATAATGATGGAATCTGTTTCTACCAAGTCTCCACCTAAAAATCGAACACCAGCTAGTAAATCCCCATTTGAAACCCCAGTTGCTGCAAAAATAGCATCATCCCCAGATACTAAATCATTGAGCGTAAGTAATTGTCGAGGATCTTCTAGTCCCATTTGGCGACAACGTTCTTCTTCTTCAGCATTTTGAGGTACAAGTCTAGCTTGCATATCTCCTCCTAGACATTTTATGGCAGCTGCTGAAATGACTCCTTCAGGAGCTCCGCCAATACCTACAAATAAATCAATCCCTGTTTGAGGAAATGCTGTTGAAATCGAAGCACTTACATCGCCATCTCCGAATAAGCTAACACGAGCTCCTTTTGCACGTATACGATCAATTAAATCTTGGTGACGTTCTCTTTCTTGAATAATAACATTTAAATCTTGAACTCGTTTGTTATTTGCTTTAGCGACAATTTCTATTGTTTTTTCTATTGGATCGTCTAAATGCACAAGACCTGCAGCGTTTTTACCGACTGCAATCTTTTCCATATACATATCTGGTGCGTGTAGAAGTGTTCCTTTATCAGCTGCGGCAATAACGGCCATTGCATTGTTATGACCTTTAGCAACGATGATTGTACCTTCTAAAGGATCAACAGCTATATCAACATCAGGTCCATTGCCTGTTCCTAATTTTTCGCCAATGTAAAGCATAGGAGCTTCATCAAGTTCTCCTTCACCTATTACTACTGTTCCGTTCATATTGACAGAGTCAAACATTTTTCTCATGGCTGTTGTTGCAGCGTTATCCGCTTCATTTTTTTTACCTCTACCCATCCATTGAGCAGATGCAAGAGCTGCTGCTTCTGTTACTCGTACAATTTCCATTGCTAATTCGCGTTCCAAGTAAAATTCCTCCTAATACATCGAATTCCTTCTCCTATTCTAACAAAAATTTGCTCGATTTGTTTGAAAGATATGTCTGTTTTTTGACGATAATAATAGAATTTTGCCCAAAAAGTGGATATTCATGATAAAATATTCAGTATAGTCACTCTAATACCGTGTATAGGGAGGGTGGAATCGGGTGAATTCCTCGAAACTCTTTAAGAAAAATAAAGTTAGCAGCTGGTTGAAAATATTACTACCAACATCAAAGATTACATATTACCCGCCAACATTTATTGTCCGAAACCCTATTATGACAAACGTTAAGGTAGCTATTAAAGAAGGATATGAAATTGCTGTCCTTTCTATTTACATTGAAAATTATAAAAAGCTATCTGAAAAATTAGGTGAGGAAGGGTTAGAGAAATATATTGTTATTTTAAAAAAAGAATTTGCTCGTTGTTCGACGAGTAGATTTAATAAAGATATTTTAGCTATTCATGATTATCAAAGTGAAGGGTTAACTGCCATTTTACGAATTAGCTTGAATAATCATCTGTTAGATGATTTGTCTGTAAATGCTAGCTATATTGAAGAATGCTTAAATAGAAAAATGAACGCTGCTTATCCAGGTATGTCCTCTTCTTTTAATACGGGTTACATGTTTGTTGAAAAGTCGAGCAGAAATCTGTATGAAGTAATAGATAAAGCCCATCAACAAGCGTTTACAATGGCTCAAAAGAAGAAAAAAACAGACTATGATCAAATGTATTTTCAAATGAATCAGATAATTAAGAACAAAGATATAGCGTTATTAGCACAGCCAATAGTTGAACTTAATTCTAATCATGAGGTTGCCTGTGAGATTCTCACTCGAGGTCCAGTGGGAACGGATTTAGAAAGTCCACTTAATTTATTTGCTCTAGCAAGGCAAACGGGTTTACTATATGAGCTAGAAATGATCGTATTAGAGAAAATTATGCAAAAATTGACTGTCATGGAATCTAGCAAGAATATTTTTATTAATTTTACCCCTATCACGGTTGGAAATGCCCGCTTCTTTCATGATTTTCAAGCACTATTACAGGAATATTACTCCGTTTCACCAAAAAAGCTAGTATTGGAAATAACAGAGAGAGATTCCATTGATAATCTTGAATTTATTAGTAGTAATATTAAAAAGCTTCGTGAGCTAGGAATTCGAATTGCGGTAGATGATACTGGAGCTGGTTATGCTAGCTTGCATACCATCATTGAAATTATGCCGGATGTTATCAAAATTGATCGAAGCGTTATTCAAGATATAGATTTAAATTCAGTAAAAGAATCCATGCTTAAAGGCTTACTTTTGATTGCAAAAGACATTGGCTCAACAGTAGTAGCCGAAGGAATTGAAAACGAAAAGGAAGCTATGATATTATCAAAAAATAAAGTTGATTTAGCACAAGGATATTTTTATGCGAGACCACTTAATATAGAAAAAGTGATCGTACCAGCATCAATATGAAGGGATGAAAAAATATGTACTTCGTAGATCGGCAGAAAATAGAAAGTTACCTTGCATTTTTAGAAAAAAATATGGACTTATTTCAGGAAAAAACATATTGGGATGATGAGATATCTAAAATAGCACTTGAAAGAGTGGCTCAATCGATGACAGATTGTGTTTTAGATGTAAGTAATGCTATTATTGATGGCTTTATTATGAGGGATCCTGGAAGCTATGAAGATATTATTGATATCTTATTAGATGAGAAAGTTATAACAAAAGAAATGGAAGTTCAATTTAAACAAATACTTCCTTTACGTAAAACAATTGTTCAAGATTATTTAGTGATTAATCATGAACTGTTACAAAATGTATTGCGTGAAAATTTCCAAGCATTTAAACAATTTCCAAATGCAGTTCGCCAATATTTAATTAATGAATTAGGACCTGTTTCAGCTTTTATAAATTAATAATAAATTCAAAAAAGTTCACTCTGAACAATCCGAAAGCTATTAGAGTGAACTTTTTTATTGGTAATGTAAAAAGTAGAGCGTCAGTAGTTAAAAGGATATTTTATTTTTCCCATGTTTTTTGGATTGATACATTGCTTCATCTGCAGCCTTGAACAGTGCCTCATATGTACATAATTCGTTAGAAATTTTAGCAATCCCTATATGGCTCGTCTCAGTCATTTCTATATTTAAAGTGGTGCTTTTTAGGTTAAGGATTCCGCTAATAGTGGTGCTTTTTATACCAAAAAGGTCAAAGTGGTGCTTTTTAGGTTAAGAGTTCCGCTAATAATGGTGCTTTTTATTATTTTTGCTATAAAAATGGTGCTTTTTAGAGGTGAAGTTCCGCTAATAGTGGTGCGAATTAATAAATATGTAGTAATAGAAAGTGGTGCTTTTTGGGTTAAGAGTTCCGCTAATAATGGTGCTTTTTATTATTTTTGCTATAAAAATGGTGCTTTTTCTTAAATTTAATCCAAATTAATGGTGCTTTTTAGTATTCTATTTATTAAAGTGGTGCTTTTTATTACAATATAAGAGAATTCTATTTTTAAAAAGGAAGGTTTCTATGAATTATAAACAAATAGCGGAGGACACCATTTTAGATTCATATTCTATTAAAATTGCTATATTTGAAGAAGCTAAAAATCTGTTTTTGGTTCCATCTGCTGTTTTAGAAGTTTGGAAAAAGGAAGCCTATAGTCAGAGGGACGATCCAAACGATGATCATATAGCAACAATCAAAAGTCAAAGCTTTAAAACGTTGTATACATTTTTTACATATACTATCTATTTAGAAGAAAATATCACCAAAGGTATGATTATTGAGGGCATGTCTAAATACCATGATATGATTCGTAATGTCTTGGAACCTCATTTGAAGAAGGAATTCGATAATCGTATTTTTAGCACAAATGCTGATAAAATAGATGAAGTAATGGAACGAAATTACCTCTATTCAAGTTCAGAAGCAAGCTATCAGTTATTAAGTGACATTGTTTCAAAGAAAAGCAATTATAGTCCTTTAGATAATGGAATATATCGGGCTCCTATTATGGACACTAAGGGCAACGTGAAAGGATTAGCGGATGTAAGACCATATGAATTGGAGGAAGAAGATGTACCAGCTGAACAAAAAGATTTATGGTACAAGCTGTTGCAATCTACTATCAACTCATTAGATGAATTAACCGCTGACCTTCTCGATCTTATCTCATATTTGTGGATGGTTTCACCTAAGACAAGTGAAGGTTATATTGAGTTTCATAGTGATGATGCACTAAAGTTACGACAAGTAAGGAAGAGAACTTTAGATGGTAAAGAATTTAATTATCGTGAGGAAGACCGCTTTAATATCATGAAACGAGTGGCAGCACTATCTACTATTTGGGTGCTGTTAGATGAGGAACAAATAAAGATAGTTAATACAGATGAGTTAAATAAAGAAGGCTATCGAATAAAGGAATTTATGAAGATGTTTAATATCGGGAAGGTACGAATTGCTTATGACATTAAGACAGATGAACCAAAAGGGATTTATGCTCTAGAAATTAAGCCGACTTCTGTACTTTTACCGTATCTGAATGGGAATTCCAACTCATTAGGAGTATTGAATTTAAAAGTTTTTCAATATAATCATTACACACAACGTGAGCATAAACGACTAACTCGCTATTTGAATTATCAATGGAAGATAAGGACACGAAGAAAAACATTAAAACAGCCATTTAAAGTGGGAACTTTATTAAATATCATGAATATATCAGATAGTTATTCTGGCGTTGTAAAGAGAGATAGATTTGAAAATGTGTTAGATGATTTGCAAAAGGATAATGTAATAAAACATTGGCGATATGAAGAGCCGATTGATGATAATAAGGTAGGAAAGAAAGGCTGGTTTAATGATTATTGGTGCCAAGTGAAGGTTTTAATTACACCATCTGATCTTGTGGTGAAAGAAAATCAACGAATTATGAAATTATCAACGATATATGATGCAGAATCTATGGTTGAAGGAGAATATAAATTTATTGAAACGGAGCAATCCTTAGTATCGGAACCTTTAAATGTAGGACAGCAATCCTTTGATTTTGAATCTCAAGCGGAACAAGAAACTAGTGCAAGTGTAGAAGAATTAGTCTTAAGTCCAGAACTAATGCAAGAAACACTAGAATTAAAGAAAATAAGTGTACGTAAAGCAGCTGCCGAAATCGGTATTGCTCATACAACTCTTTCTCGCTATATTAAACGAGAATACAAACGTCAGAATAAAAGTAATGATAAAAAGATGTTGGAATGGTTAAAAGCAAATACAAAATAAAAAAGGACTAGCATTTTTCTTGAATGAAGTTTAATGCTAGTCTTTTTTTGTTAGAATGATAGTAAAATTAAATCCCATCATATGGCTGTAAGAAAAGTACATCTTTCAATTGTAGATCTATAATAAGTTTGATAAAAAATCACGATTAAAGATTATATTCATCACATACAAAAAGCTATCGTTTTGAATAAAGATTGCTCAAAACGATAGCTTTTTGATATTTTTAAGATGGTTTTTTATAAAAAAGATTGCTTATTTTATTGCTCCTTATTGAACTAACGCACCTGTTTGTTTAAGTGTAATTCTTCACAAAACATAGGCTACTATGAATACATTAAAGTGTTATTCTCTTGATTTTTACTTACTAATAATTAGATTCAGAAAGAGTTAACTTACTAAAGTGCTTTTTTATTCTTTATAAATGTTCCACAACAAAGAAACACTATTCCCACACTAATTAGAGAGATATAATCGATATTATTAAAAAAAGCCATAAAATTATTCAATAATGCAAATACCAAAACTAAACATCCAATTATAATCATTAAAGTTCCAAGTTTCTTTTTTTTCATTATAACTCACCTCTTTTTAGATTATTTACATATATGTTTAATTTTACCATAAATCTAATGTTTTTTATGCAACTATTCTGCACCGATAGTTGCATAAAAAAGAAGCTGATAATTTCAGCTTATTTAATGTAGTATTGCACCTGTTAGCTTAAGTGTATTCTTTCACTTAGATTAGTTGCCAGAATTCCTGGTCAAATTATCACCGTCACTAGATACTGTATATCCCCAAACTTCACCATCTTCACCTTCAAAATAATACTGGTAATAAACAGCTTTTTTTTCTACGAAATTAATCCACAACTGATAGTCTAAGTTACCTGACTTTAAATCATCAAACGCTACTGAACCACTTAGTCGGTCATATTCAACTGGTTTATATGAAGTTGAATCGTAAATGAAAGTCATAGTATTATCCATAATTCCAGAATACTGTTCGGTTCCAAAAATTTCTCTAACTCCATTATAAGACAGACCAACTTTGGCATTCTTTTTTACAAACTCTTTCGTTATCTTTTTCTTTTCAACTTGTTCAGTAGTAACATTATCATTTTCTTCTTTTTTAACTTCAGTAGAGTTTTCATTCGAACAAGCAGCAAGAACAAATAATAGAAGTAACATTGTTGTTATTTTCTTCATAATAATTTCTCCTTTTTTCACAGCTGAATCTTTTTAGAATTATATGACAAATATGCATCTTTCTTCAACTAACCTGCCCCGTTTGTTTAAGTGTATTTAATCACAATATTTAGCTAATTTAGTTAAATAAAACAAGCCTTAGTGAAATGATCTAAGGCAATAGTAGCGCAACATTTTTATAAATATCGTAACTTTATTCAAAACATTGCGATATCTCAAATGTGTATAATCAGATAAGATTTCTTATTGTGACTAACAGGAATATTTCTTTTAAAGAAACAAATCATAAAAGAAAAAGAGTGAGTAAATTATGTTCATTTCACCTATGCTGCTACAAACAAAAGAATCTGCTTTTAACGATTATAATTATCTATTTGAGCTAAAAAATAATGGCGTACGCCTTCTATATGATAGTTACTCAAAGGGGATTAATTGAATCCTTTCTAATAGCGTATTCGCTCTTTTTCTCAGAACTTCTTCTTCATTTGTTTTAACAAATGCAAGAAATTCATCCCCACCAATTCTTGCGACAATATCATCTTTGCTAAGGCATTTCATGAGCTCATGAGCTACTTGAATTAGTACTCGATTTCCTTGTAAATGCTCAACTGTATCATTAACAATTTTAAAGTCATCGATGTCAAGTATAATCATTGCGCCTATTTGTTTGTTTCAAGTAAGTATTGGGTAATCCTTTCTTTTGAAGAAGTTTGATTCATTAATTTAGTTAAAGAATCTCTTTGTGCTAGGTCCATCAAAGTTTGAACTTTAATTTTTTCTTCCGTAATATCTTTGATTGAACCTACAATTTCAATGATTTGATTTTCATTATTCTTTATCGGACTACATTGAACTCTTAACCAGCGCCATTCATCACGAACAATTCCGCGTACTTCTATCGAATGCTTATTCTTTTTATGGATTAGATCCGTGATCTCTTCAATATCATCTAAATGAATATATTTTGTCTTTTTTAACCTGCTTATAAAATTTGTTATTTCCGTCTTGTTCAGATTGTTTTTTCCGTTTGTTTCAACAGAATGATAAATAGAAAGGGTATCTAATACAAGGTCATACTCGAACATAACCTCAGAAATATTCTCTAATACAATACGATATTTTTTTCTTTCAATTTCTAAATCGAATAAGGCATTTTTTAAATTTGTTACATCGGTAATAATACTATTAATTTTAATTTGTCCATCTGTACCAAGTGTTTTTGTTCCTCGGTCAATTACCCATAATAAATTGCCATCTTTTCTGCGCATCCGATATTCTGTATGGTAGGAAGGACCTTTTGCAAAACAGTTCTCACAATCTTGTCGTGCCTTTTGTAAGTCTGGAGGATAGATGGCACCAACTGCAGTTCCTCCACTCATCTCCATAAATTCTTCGTATGTATAACCAAGCATTTTAGGAAGACCTTCATTCACATAAAAGTAGGTGAAATCATCATCATCGATGCTTCCTTTTAATCCACCTTCAATATTATTATTAACCATTTCGATGACTTTTGTTTTTTTCCTCAAGCTTATGCTGCAAATATTCATAACTATGTCTTGGTACCTCTTGAGAATAGTATTCGTTGGTCATCTCCATAAATGGATTGGAAATATGCATATGCTTTACTTTTAATGTATCTTTATCTGCAACAATGAAGAAACTACAACGCTGAAATACTTCTACAAGCATGTCGTTCCCATTTGCATTTCTAACATCATAGCTGCCTAATACTAACCAATTTTGATCTCCAGTATATTCGATTGTAAAGGTATTGAAATCTATAATACAGCTGGGTATTCGTTCTTTCCCTTTATGGAAATAATCTATTAAACCTTCTTTATCAGTCATATATTCATGTTTAGCTGGGCCAATCCAAGTAAAATCAGTAGCTAAGCAGTTAAATACCTCTTTTAGATTTCTTTCTTTGTAAAACTGATATATGACATGTTTTGTGAAATTGATTGGGTCTTCATGTGTAACGCTCATAATGTACTCCTCGTTGATGTAAATCACCTTTTGTATAAATATAGTTTAACACGCTAAATGAAGGCATATAGGAATACTTATATGTCAATTAAATGATTTTTTAACTTAGGCACTGTTAAAGTAAACGTATTCGATTATGGTGCTTCTAGACAGTAGTCTTGCTATCTTCACTCATTCGTTATATTGATTTGAAATCAGATAGGTCTTAGGTATCTACCCTTATCTCAATTTGATAATCTAAACTCTTCTGTTTCTTTTCTTAGATAAAAACCTTTTTGACCATAAAATAGGGCTATGATAAAGTATTGTATGGTAGCTTACAAGAGATTTAGGAGTGAGTATTTTGAAACAGTATAAAGGCTTTTTAATCGATTTAGATGGAACAATGTACAAAGGTACAGAAAGAATAGATGAAGCAATGCGATTTGTTCATGAGTTAAATGATAAAGGCTTGCCCTATTTATTTGTAACAAATAATTCTTCAAGAACTCCAGCACAAGTAGCGGAAAAACTAAGAGGTTTCGATATTCCAACAGAAGCACATCAAGTTTTTACAACGAGTCAGGCGACTGCTAATTATATGTATACGCTAAAGCCGAGTGGTACGGTTTATGTGATTGGTGAGGAAGGGATCAAAGTAGCACTTGAAGAAAAAGGTTTTAAGCTAGTAGATGATGAGCATACGGATTTCGTAGTAGTCGGAATTGATCGTAATATTAATTATGAAAAGTTTGCAAAGGCTTGTTTAGCTGTTAGAAATGGTGCAACATTTATTTCTACTAATGGAGATATTGCTATTCCAACTGAACGTGGATTATTGCCTGGAGCTGGATCAATTACAGCTGTTGTTTCAACTTCCACAAGAGTAAAGCCAACTTTTATAGGGAAGCCAGAAAGCATTATTATGGAACAAGCTCAAGAGGTATTAGGAGTTCGTAAAGAAGATACAGTAATGATTGGCGACAATTATGATACGGACATTCTTGCAGGAATGAATGCGGGATTGGATACAATTCTTGTTCATACAGGCGTAACCACACCTGAATTGTTAAAGAACTATGAAAAACGTCCAACACATGTTATTGATTCTTTAAGCGATTGGAAGCTTTCCTAAAGTGGTCTTATATAAATAACGTAAAATGTTATGAGAGAGTCAACCTCTAGTGGAGGTTGACTCTCTTTTTAGGTAGTCTTGTACGTCTTTCTCATTTTTTCTTATTCTACATTTTTTATTCTGTGAGCTAGTCTGCTTGAAGCGGCGGCAGCTATTGCTCCAACGATATCATCTAAAAAAGTATGACATTGACCTGAAGATTTATCATTAAGTTTTTGTAGTATGCCAGGCTTTTGTTTGTCTATATAGCCATAATTTGTGAAACCGATGGATCCATATACATTAACGATAGAAAATGCGAGTATTTCATCTACTCCGTATAAACCTTCGTCTGTTTCGATTATGGATTGTAAAGGCTCTTCAAGCATTTTCTTTTCTGCCAATAAATCTAATTGAATACCAGTTAAAATTGCATTTTGTACTTCTCTTTTAGAAAGAACTCTCTCGACATTATGCAAGCAATCTTCAAATTGGAGATTTTCATGATAAGCGCTTTGTAAATACATGACAAGCTCAGCAATATCTTTTGTTGTGACACCGCGATCATTTAACCATTTTCGTGCTGTTTGTTCAGATAGATTAATTTTGTTAGTCATCATTGCTTCACCTTTTCTTCTAATTATTTTTTCTTCTAGTTATGAACGAACAGAAGAAAGTATTTACTTTTTTCTTTAAATATAATAGCTCTATTCCATTGTAATAAATATTGGCTGTTTTCTAAAAGAGTGTTGTGATAAATAAATTTGGTGCGCAAAACCAGCTGATAAGGTTGATTGATGTACAAGGTGCGAGACTCCTGAGACAGTATCGAGATTAGTGAGAACCCATACTCTGAGGAACACTAATTGCTCTCTAGCGAGTGAGCGTTCAGGAGTAGAATTTTACTTACACTTACTACTGTTTATAGGCAACAAGATTTACGAAAAAAGCCTAAATATTTAACAAATGCTCTATGTGATAATCAGTTCTTCGTCATTGAAATGGACAGGTATGAACATAGAGTAAATATATAGTATCGTATGCTTTTACTCTTGTACTTTGTAACTGCATAAGATTCGAACGCTTATAATGTTTTTTCGGCATAAATTAGCGTAATCCTTTTTTATAAGTAAAGAAGCACATCAATTTTCATATATATGAAATAGAGTATCCTAACTATAGGCAGTTTACCCAAAAGAAAAGGAGTGGGGGAAATGCTTCAAGATGTTATATATCAAAATTACGGCATTGTAATGGAAAGACAAAATGTGAATGGGGCTTACCAACGCTTTTTCTCAGCTAATGTTCTTTATACTATAATCCCTATACAAGAGTATGAAGAAGAAGAATTAATGGAAAGGTTAATCATGGCTGAGTATATGCAACAGCAAGGTGACAAATATGTCTCTTCTTTCGTTATGTCTAATGAACAGACTTACTTATCTGAAATGGACGATCATTTATTTATTTTGATGGCTAACGATGTATTAGATAAACCACGTGCTATTAATATGGGGTATAAGTTAGCGAAATTTCACAATCGAGGTCGTACATTAGATGTCCCGATAAAAGCTTGTAATAGAATTGGAAAATGGAAAGAGCTGTGGGAGAATAGGTTAGATTACTTAGAAGGAATTTGGAGAGAGAAAATGACCTCTCATCCAATTAACGAATTTGAAAAAAAGTTCGTTGAATCATTTCCGTATTTTTCTATTATGGGAGAAAATGCGATTCAATATTTAGTGGATTGTGAAATAGATGATCAACCTGATGGATTCGATGCAGGAACTATTTCACATGATCGTTTCTATGATGATAAATGGTTAGGGGATTATTTAGTGAAAAATCCTTTTGAATGGGTGTATGACCACCATAGTAGAGATATTGGTGAATGGGTTAGACAACATTATCATACTTATCCTCAAACATATCAACCAACTATGACTCAATTTTTACAAGAATATGTATCCATGCAGCCGTTAAGTAGCTTTTCTTGGCGTTTACTATATTCTCGTTTACTTTTTCCTGTTCATTATTTAGAAGTCATTGAAGGATATTATAGTAGTAATTCTCAAGGAGAAAAGAAAATGTTAGAGGAGAAATTAGAAGAAATCTTAAATCAATCTCATCGCTATGAAGATTTTTTACGGTATTTTTATGAAATAAATCAAGTTCCAATAAATGCTCTTCAAGTTCCAAAAGTGGATTGGTTATCATAAACGAATTGTTTGTGTTCATTCTCTGACAAATGTTCTCTTGTTTTATTTTATAAGATAAATGTTTACGATATTTCGAAATTTCTTGTTACAATAAATATATACTTATTATTCTGTTATTTTTGACTATTGAAAATAACGGGCGGAAAGCATATAATGTCTTTTATATAAAAACAAATGTATGTTTAGAGAGAACAACGGAGAGGGAGAATAGGATATGGATGCTATATCAATCGGTTTATTAGGATTAGGAACAGTTGGTACAGGTGTAGTGCAAATTATCGAAAACCACCAAGATAAGCTTATGCATCAAATTGGCTGTCCGGTGAAGATAAAGAAGATTTTAGTTAAGAACATGGAGAAAGAAAGAGGAAACTTAGTAGGAAAAACTTTATTAACAGATTGTGCTGATGATATCCTCGATGATCCAGAAATAGATGTAGTAATCGAAGTAATGGGCGGTATTGATGAAACGCGTAAATACTTATTGAAAGCTCTTCGTAATAAAAAACATGTTGTAACAGCGAATAAAGACTTAATGGCTCTCTATGGTTCAGAATTATTAGCTGAGGCTACTCAAAATAGTTGCGATTTATTTTATGAAGCAAGTGTAGCAGGCGGTATTCCGATACTACGTGGTTTAGTAGATGGATTGGCTTCTGATCGTATTACGAAAATTATGGGGATTGTGAATGGTACTACCAACTTTATTTTAACGAAAATGAGTAAATATGGTGCTCCATATGAGGAAGTATTAGCTGAAGCACAAGCTCTAGGTTATGCTGAAAGTGATCCAACTGCAGATGTAGAAGGTTTAGATGCTGCTAGAAAAATGGCTATTCTTGCTACACTTGGATTCTCCATGAATATTGATCTAGAAGATGTTAGTGTAAAAGGTATCACTGACATTACAAAAGCAGATTTAGATTATAGTAAACGTTTGGGATATACAATGAAATTAATTGGTATCGCATCTAAAAAAGATGGCAAAGTCGAAGTAAGTGTACAACCTACTTTACTTCCGGAAACTCATCCACTAGCAAGTGTTAATGATGAGTACAATGCGGTGTATGTATATGGAGAAGCAGTTGGAGAAACAATGTTTTACGGACCAGGGGCTGGTAGTTTACCAACAGCAACATCCGTTGTATCTGACCTTGTAAATGTCATGAAAAATATGAGGCTAGGTGTGAATGGAAGAAGTGCATCCGCTCCTCAATATGAGAAAAACATTAAGAATTCAGAAGAAATATTTTCAAAATATTTCCTTAGCCTTCAAGTAAAAGATGAGGTAGGAGTTTTTGCTTCTATTACAGCATTATTTGCGAAGCATGATGTAAGTTTTGAGAAAATCCTACAGCTTCCATTAAAAGAAAAAGGTCAATCAGAAATAGTGCTAGTAACACACCGTTCATCATTAAAAGACTTTGAAGAAATCTTACAACAACTAAGAGATAATGATTTAGTTTACGATATTAATAGCACTTATAGAGTAGAAGGGAATGGCGTACAATGAGTTGGAGAGGTTTAATTCAAGAATATAAAGAATATTTACCCGTAACAGACAATACACCATTGTTAACTTTACATGAAGGAAATACACCATTAATTAAGTGTAATAATTTATCTGAAGAGTTTGGTGTAGAATTATATGTTAAGTATGAAGGTTTAAATCCAACTGGCTCGTTTAAAGATAGAGGTATGGTTATGGCTGTAGCTAAAGCTGTTGAAGAAGGGGCAGATACTATTATTTGTGCATCTACAGGTAATACATCTGCAGCAGCAGCAGCTTATGCTGCTAGATTGGGTCTTCGTTGTATTGTTGTTATTCCTGATGGCAAAATTGCAATGGGAAAACTAGCACAAGCTGTTATGTATGGAGCAGAGATTGTAGCAATTGACGGAAACTTTGACAATGCCTTGCAAATTGTAAGAAACATTAGTGAAAAATCACCAATTGCTCTTGTAAACTCTGTTAACCCTTATCGACTTGAAGGACAAAAAACAGCTGCATTTGAAATTTGTGATGTGCTTGGCGATGCTCCAGATGTATTAGTTATTCCAGTGGGGAATGCTGGGAATATTTCGGCTTATTGGAAAGGTTTCAAAGAGTACCATGAGAAAAAGGGAACTAAGCTTCCTGAAATGAGAGGCTTTGAGGCTGAAGGAGCAGCAGCTATTGTGCATAACCGCGTGTTTGAAGCACCAGAAACAATCGCTACAGCTATTCGTATCGGTAATCCAGCAAGCTGGAATTTAGCTGTAAATGCAGCTGAGGAATCAAATGGGAAAATTGACGAAGTATCGGATGAGGAAATTTTAGAAGCTTATAAATTATTGGCTAGAAAAGAAGGAATTTTTGCAGAACCAGGTTCTAGTGCAAGTATTGCAGGTTTAATTAAACAGCTTAAATCTGGAGAAATTAAAAAAGGCTCCAAAGTAGTTGCTGTTTTAACAGGTAATGGATTAAAAGATCCATCAACTGCAGTAGAATATAGCGAAGTAAAACCAGTGGTACTACCAACAGATGAAGAAGCTATTTTATCACATATTAAAGGTGTGGCAAAAGTATGAGGAGTGACATGCTATTTAGCATAAGAGTTCCAGCAAGCTCTGCAAATTTAGGCCCTGGATTTGATTCTATTGGATTGGCACTATCTTTATATTTAACTGTTCATGTCTATCCAAGTGATTCATGGATAGTTGAACCGTTAACAGAGGAAATGAAGACTTTTCCGACAGATGAAAATCATTACATTGTGAAAATTGCTAACAAAATTGCGGGGAAATATGGAAAAACTTTACCTCCATGTAAGCTTGCGGTCCATAGTGAGATTCCATTAGCTAGAGGATTAGGTAGCAGTGCTTCAGCTATTGTTGCAGGTATTCAATTGGCAGATACACTAGCTCATTTAAACCTAACTAAAGAGGAGAAAGTTCATCTTGCATCAGTTGAAGAAGGACATCCTGATAATGCAGGTGCTTCTGTAACTGGTGGTTTAGTGGTTGGTGAATATGAAGAGAGTAAAACAAGTCTTTTAACATGTGCGCTACCAAATGTTGAAGTGGTTGCAGTAATTCCAGATTATGAGCTTTTAACGAGTCATTCTCGTGAGGTATTACCATCGACATTTTCGTATAAAGAAGCGGTAAAGGCAAGTGCAATTTCAAACACATTTCTAGCTGCCTTATTATCTGGTAACTATTCTATGGCTGGATCAATGATGAAGCGAGATTTATTTCATCAGCCATATCGAAGAAAGCTAGTCCCGTTATTAACCGAAGTAGAACAAGTAGCAGAAAAAGCGGGTGCATTTGGGATTGCTTTAAGTGGTGCAGGACCAACAGTAGTATGTTTTGTTGAAAGCAAGCATACAAATCAGCTTGTAGATGAACTCTCTGAAAGCTTTATTGATTGTACGATCAAACAGCTTCAAGTAGATGAAGAGGGTTGTGTTGTAACGAACAAAGCAGATATAGTTGTCTCATAATACAAAAAAGGGGGGCTGTCTGAAAAGTTATTTATATCACTTTTCAGAGGCCCCTACGCTTTGTATGGAATTATGTTGTTAATACGAGGTTGTTTACAAGTGTATTCTTACTTGCTAAAAAAAGCTGATGTTATGCGCTTTGTTATGCCTCTTTTAAAACAATTTATTCATAATGAAAAAAGCTAAGCACTTATTTACAAAGGCTTAGCTCTACATATGTTGTATTAAAAAACTTGTTCAACTTCAATAACACCAGGTACTTCTTCAAGAAGAGCACGCTCGATGCCTGCTTTTAAAGTGATTGTAGAACTTGGGCAGCTTCCACAAGCACCTAATAAACGAAGTTTAACAATTCCATCTTCGACATCAACAAGTTCGCAATCTCCTCCATCGCGTAATAAAAATGGACGAAGTTTATCTAGTACTTCTTGAACTTGCTCTAACATTGATTGCTCAGACATTTCATCGACTCCTTTCTATATCTATACATATTATAATCACAACAAGGTAAAAAATCCATTGAGTATTCTTGCTTTAAGAAAAGAAAAGTATGTTTTACAATGAAAATAGTACGAAATTGGGAAAGAAGGGAAAAAGCGATGAGTAATGAAAACTTTGACATTATAGTATATGGAGCAGAACAGTTATGTGCAAGTTGCGTTAATCTACCTTCTTCGAAAGATACATATGAATGGCTTGAGGCTGCATTAACTAGAAAGTTTCCAGAACAAAAATTTTCAGTTACATATGTGGACATTTTTGAAGAACAAGAAGATGCAAAAAAGGCGGCTTTTTCTAAAAAGGTCATTGAAGAGGACTTGTTCTATCCAGTTGTTGTCATTAATGATGAAATTGTAGGTGAAGGAAATCCGAATCTGAAAAAAGTAGTAAAAGAGATGGAGAGATACGGATTTAAAGTAAAGGAATAGAAAATTTATTTTGATTTGAAAAGTAGAAAACAAAAACTCGCTTTCTTTTTAGAGCAGCGAGTTTTAATTATTATAGTCAAGGTTAATGGTTTACATCATCCATTATGAAATTTGTACATCCATAAAATTCCTGATTTTAACAATCTAGCAACTCTACCAGTAATAGCACGATCATTTACTAAACCAAATCCGTGTTTTTTACCAAGAGAGCCAAGAATTCCTTTAAGTTTTATCTTAGGAAAGCTTTCAGGTAAAGGTTCACCTTTCCATTTTTTGTCTAATACTACGACGATCTGCTCAGCTTGGCCTTCCGCTAGTTGTGCACTTGGAGCATGATCAAGACTTGCACAGTCTCCAACAACAAATACATTTTCATGATTTGGAATGAAATGTTGAGGTGTTAAGATAACACGTCCTTGCTTATCCTTTTCAACTGGCAAATCACGTACAATTTTATTTGGTTGAATACCAGCAGTCCAAACAATTACATCGTTTTCAATAGCTGTGTCATGATTGTATAGAATATTTTCTTCTACTTTAGTTATATTAGAACGACTAATTACTTCAACGTTATTTGACTTAAACCAATCTTCAACATATTTACTAAGACGTGGAGAGAAAGCAGATAGTATATGCTCGCCACGATCGAAGAGTTTTATTTGTAAGTCTGGGCGACTTTCAATTAATTCGCTTGCTAGTTCGACACCACTTAATCCTGCACCAACGATAGAAACAGAAGCATTATTGCCTAAATTATTTAAAACTTGGCTCGTTCTACGTGCTTGATCAATTGATTGGATGCTATAAGTGTACTCTTTAGCACCTGGAACGCCGTGATATTTATCAACACAGCCAAGTCCAATAACTAAATCATCATATTCAATTTTGCTTTCATCTTCTAAAAGAATTTCATTTTCTTCTAGATTAATAGATTGAACATTTCCACAAACATATGAAAGTTTAGGATGCTCAGGAAAAGAAACGCGAATATGCTGGTCTGAAATAGTACCAGCGGCTAGTGCATAGTATTCTGTTTTCAAGCTGTGGTAAGGATTACGATCGATTAAAGTAATAGATACATCCTCAGGTAAATGATTTGGAAGTAATCTGTGAAGGATTCTCATACCCCCGTATCCTCCACCAAGTATAACTAGTTTTCTCATCACATTATCCCCTTTGTGTTTATGCTAGTTTGTAATTGTTCCCTTTGTTTATACTTACCCCTAATTCGTATAATTGCAACAAGTTTTATTATAACCGAATTTGATTAAAAACGGTTTCAAAACGTCTTCTATAATTTTTTCTATTTGTATTAACTTTGGTATGGTAGATGTTCGATTCCATATGCTAGTATAACGAAGATGGATAATTTCTACAATATTATTTTCTAAATTATTGAATTTTTTGTGTTAATTAGAATTCAATGAACAATCGTTTGACTATAAAAAGGAAACAGAGTAGCATAACTATTAGTAGTGAGGTGAAAACATGATAAAGCCAATAATTGAATTTTGTGTTAGCAACGTAGCAAGTGGATCATATCCAGCCTTGGAAAAATTACAAAAAGATCCTAATTTAGACATAGTTGAATATGGGTGCCTAAGTTATTGTGGTAAATGTGGCCATTACATGTTTGCACTTGTAAACGGAGAAATGGTAACAGGTGAGGATGCTGACGAGCTTGTAGAAAATATATATGAATTTATAGAAGAAAACGGAATTTTTTGATCATAGTTTTGTTCTATTACATGGTGTTATGACAATAGCTAGTAATAAGTGACTATAGGATTATGTAACAAAGTATAATAATACAGGAACATATCATAGTATGAAGGGCTGTTTCAGATTGATTGAAACAGTCCCTTATATTTTTATGGGAGAGAGAGGGAATGTTTTGTATCTATAAATTGACGAAAAAAATATTAAAGTACTACTTTTTTTTGTTCGCGTATTTCATTCCATCTTTCTTTGGCCATTTCAATTATGCCTGTTTCAATTGAGCTTTTGGAGCGTTCAATTACCATCGATAAATATTTAGTTGCTTGTTCAATATCTCCAATCCGTCTTGAAAGATCCGCCATTAAGTAAAGAATTTTCACATCTGATATTTTTGTGCCTTTGTAATCATCTGTGCTAAACGATTGGTTATATTCCTGAAAGGCAAGTTTCATAAATCTTTTCTCTTGTTCTTCATTTTTAGTCAGACGATTTAACCAAGCTATTCTTAAAAGTAAACCAGCAATTAAACTGTGTTTCTCTTTCTTATAGGTTGCTGACAGAACAGCTAATTTATATGTCTTAATACTTTCTTCAACGGTTCTTTCTCCACTAAAACTATGTGGAATCCATTTAGAGCATATACTACTGATGATGTTTTCTTTACTATTGGGAGGAAAGTATTTTGAAAAATCATTAGAAAATGCATAACCACAACTTGGACAAACATATATTTTATAAAGTAAACCGTTGATGCTTCCTTCTTTATATTTAGGGCAAAAGTCTGTGTCGTATTCTTGTACTTGAATACATTTAGAGCGAATTTTTTTTGATGTATAGTTTGTTTCACATAAAGGACATTGGATTTTTCGATCGAATAAAGGTTCTATCTTTTCCATAGGAATCGACCTCATTTTCGGGGAGTATTTTCTTATAATCTCATTATAAAGCCAAAAACAATAAAAAGGGAAAATTTTTCTGAATAATTTGTCCTAGTTTAAACTTGTTCATATCGATAAGTTGAGCATAAATTAGATTTTTGTATATACTTGTAGTAAAGTATAAATTCTATTCAGGAAGTCATAGGAGGTAAGAAAATGGAACAAATTATAACAATTACAGAATCTGCGGCAATGCAGATAAAAGATATGATGAAAGAAAATGAAGGAGAAGGATCCTTACTACGAGTAGCGGTTCATGGGGGAGGATGCAGTGGTCTTTCTTATGGCATGGGATTTGCTCAAGAAGTGAACGATGACGATGTTGAACTAAATCAACATGGAATTGGTATTGTGATTGATCAGGAAAGCGTAGGAATTTTAAAAGGAACCATTATTGATTATAAGCAATCCATGATGGGCGGCGGATTTACCATTGACAATCCAAATGCGATTGCATCATGTGGATGTGGTTCTTCTTTCCGTACGGCGAAGAATGCAGGTAAGCCTGAAGAGTGTTAATCTGTAAACGTACGTATTTTTACTCTTAAAATGAAAAAAACAACCCAGAAAGTATATTCAGGGTTGTAGAAATGACCTTATTGATAGTGGATGTTTTATGACTTTAACTATCGATAAGGTCTTATTATATTATGAAACGATGCCTCAGGTCCCTCTTTTTCAGGTAGTAAAAGATACAGAAAGGCACCTAGAAGTAATAAAAAGTCATGTATAATGACTTTTTTATTTAAATAGAGATGTACTATGAAGAGGTTGTACTTTAGCTTTTGGATCAATATAGGCTTTAGCATTATTGATAGCTGTTGGAGCTTCTCCGAAACCACTTGCAATTAGTTTAACTTTACCATCATACGTACAAATGTCACCTGCAGCATAAATTCCTTCGATATTTGTTTCCATTTTAGAATTTACTACAATAGAATTCTTTTCAATTTCTAATCCCCAAGTTTTGATAGGACCTAATGAAGAAATAAATCCAAAGTTTACAATCAGTGCATCTAGATCAATTACTTCTTTTGATCCATCTGTAGCATTTTCTAAAACGATTTGCGTTACTTTTTCATCATCACCGATAATTTCTGCGGGAACGTAAGGAGTTTTTACAATGACTTTGGAATTGTGTAAGTTTTCAACACTATGCTCATGAGCACGGAATTTGTCACGACGATGAACGATATATACTTTTTCTGCGATGTTTTCAAGCATTAAAGCCCAATCCACAGCAGAATCTCCGCCACCGCAAACTACGACTTTTTGACCCGCAAACTGATTTAAATCATCAATAAAGTAATGAATATTAGACTTTTCATATTTAATTGCTCCATCGAGTTCTAAACGTCGAGGTTGAAAAGCTCCGTTACCAGCAGTAATAATAAGTGATTTCGTGAAATGTTCGCCACCATTTGTGGTCAGCTTAAAGACACCGTCTGCTTGTTTTTCAACTTGTTCAACAGCTTCTTCTAGCACAACCGTAGGTTCAAACTTTTTCATTTGTTCCTTTAAATTATTTACAAGCTCTTGTGCGCGTACTTTTGGAAAACCTGCAACATCATAAATATATTTTTCGGGATATAATGCTGTTAATTGTCCACCTAATTGTGGCAAGCTTTCGATAATCTTTACAGACGCTTGTCTCATTCCACCATAGAAAGCAGTAAATAGTCCTACAGGTCCACCACCTATGATTGTGATATCATAAACTTTTTGTTCCTCAGTCACGCAAATTCCCCCTTATGTGAAAAATACACAATTTTTTATACATTTTACCATAATACATGAAGCCGGTTGTTAAAATCGGTAAATAATTATAAAAATTTATGAACAATTATTATTTTGAATTAATATTTTAAAATATGTATTTTGAACATTTAGTTTACCTTACAAGTTGATATGCTTAATTTACCATATTACATATTGCAAATAAATAGACACTAATTCATAAATAAGTATATTTCTTGTGCAACATGTTGGGAATATGAATGTTTGGAATAAATCTGTATACATTTATTAATAAGAAGATGGAGAACATAGAATGAATCAATAGATGAATTTTGATAAAGATGGATGTGAGAAATATTGAAAAAACCAAGAATTGTTATTTTAGGTGCTGGATATGCAGGATTGACAACTACTGTTCGTTTACAAAAAAGCTTGGGTGTTAATGAAGCGGAAATCATTCTTATAAATAATAATACGTATCATTATGAGACGACATGGTTACATGAAGCATCAGCTGGTACTTTATCTTATGACCGAGTTCGTTATGAAATTAGTAAAGTAATTGATCAAAATAAAGTGCAATTTATAAAAGATACAGTTGTTGATATAAAGAAAGATGCGAAAAGAATCCTTCTTTTAAGTGGTGAAATAGAATATGACTTCTTGGTTATTGCTTTAGGATCAGTACCCGAAACTTTTGGGATAAAAGGATTAAAAGAATATGCATTTTCAATAAGTAATTTAAATTCTGCGAGGAAAATACGCAATCACATAGAGTATCAATTTGCGACGTACGGAACAGAAGAATATAAACAACAAGAGAGGATTACCATTATAGTAGGTGGTGCAGGCTTTACAGGAATTGAATTTTTAGGAGAGCTAGTAAACCGTATACCAAAACTATCAAAAGAACATGATGTAGACTATAATAAAGTTAGAATAATTTGTGTAGAAGCTGCTCCAACAGTATTACCAGGTTTTGACGAAGAACTAGTGAAGTATGCTGTGGCCATTTTAGAGAAAAAAGGTGTAGAATTTAGGATTGGAACAGCTATCAAAGAATGTACAGCTGACGGTATATTAGTTTCTGCTGCTAATGATAACGTGGAAGAAATTAAAGCATCAACAGTTGTTTGGGCTGCGGGTGTGAGAGGAAATCCCCTAATCGATAAGTCTGGGATTGAGACGATGCGTGGAAGGGTTAAAGTAAACAAAGATTTACGTGCTCCCGAGGAAGAATCTATCTTCGTTATTGGAGATAGTTCGTTAATCATTAATGAAGAAACAAATCGTCCATATCCACCAACTGCTCAAATTGCTATGCAACAAGCAGAAACATGTTCTAAAAATATCACTTTGCTTGTTCGAAATGAATCAAAACTAGAAGAATTTCAACCGGATTTAAAAGGAAGTGTATGCTCATTAGGAGAAGATGATGCGATTGGTCTTGTATTCGGAAGAAAATTAACTGGCAAATCGGCATCTTTTATGAAAAAAATTATTGATAATCGGGCGCTTTTCCTAATTGGAGGTACTCCTCTTGTAGTAAAGAAAGGGAAATTCAACATTTTGTAAAAGATTAGAAATATAGGGATTAACGCCTTGCTAATATAAGCAAGGCGTTTTTATAAACTAGATAATTGTGTATAAATGGGGGAAGAGATATGAGCGAAAGATGTAGAAACGTATGGCTTGCTGTGTGTGGTATTGTGATTAATAAGAAGGGTGAATGGTTAATTGTCAAAAAGAAATATGGTGGATTAAAAGGATTTTGGTCATTGCCAGCAGGGTTTGTAAAAGAGGATGAAACAGTAGATGAGGCTGCTGTTCGTGAAATTAAAGAAGAAACAGGAATTGATACAGAAGTGAAAGGAATGCTGGGCATGAGAAGCGGTGTACTTTCTGATGGCTATAGCGATAATATGGTTATGTTTTTATTAAAGCCTCTTCATGAAGAAATCGTGATTCAGTATGATGAATTATATGAAGCGGTGTATATGTCTCCTGAAAAAATACAGATAGATCCTTATTGTTCTCCATTATTAAAGCATATGATGACTCTAGAAACAGATAATGTTAAGAGATTAATAGATAATATGGACCCTGGAAATCAATTTGGTTATCTATCATATAAATTGTTTCTTTAAAGTTTTTATTTTACAATATTGGTAATTGACGGATAATTGTGCATTAAGTAAACTTAGTATAATGTTCAAAGGGGGACTTAGAAGATGCCTTTATCTATTCCATCGTTAATTATTTCTATTGTACTATTTTTTGTTTTATTTTATGGTATTGGATTCCTACTTAATATGTTATTTAGGGCTTCATGGATCATGGCTGTGCTATTTCCAATAGTATCACTGTACATCATAAATAATGCTAAGTTTACTTATTATTTAAAGGAGCCTATCAACACAATTAGTCACCTCGGAGAAAGAATCGCTTCTATTCAATTGGCTGACATTATTATATTAGGAAGTGGATTTTTAGGAGCGATTGCAGCAGGAGTTACGATGAAATATTTAAGAAAAAAAGGATATCAAATGTTTTAAAGACAGAATAATATGTATTTTGTTTATACATAGGCCATTAAGTATGTTGTTTTTATAATGTCAGTGGACTTGTTTAGAATCCATAAGTGCTATATGCCACGGTGGAATACTGTCACTAGCGGAAAGCTCGTATTTTGAAGCAGAATTTAGCTTAAAGTTGCTCACTATTTGTTCATAAGCGACAAGGTTTGCTAAACAGAAATAAAAGAAAAATACGATGTTTTAAGGAGCTATTGAAATAGCTCCTTTTTTTTCGGAAAAGGCTGTTTTTTTAAGATTGTAGTTGCTTTTCATTACGCTTGTTAGGAAAAAAGGGGATAAAAAGATATGCTGTAGAGCGTAAGGAACAAGACTCTTAAAGGAGCACTGGCTTACCCCATGGAAAAATAATGAAGGAACATTAACGTTTTTTGAAATGCATATTTTCTATTCTTTTTGGAAAGTACTATTTCCGAGAGGAGTGGAGAGAAAATGAAAAAAAATAAAAAATTGTTGAAATTAGTATTTGTTTTATTACTATTTTTGTTAGCTATACAAGCGACATACTTTCATCTTACAGGTGTGAAAGCTCGAGAGTTATTTTTATTAGCTGAAAAGGATCAAAGTATAGAAGGATTTAGTCAAAGATTACAAGCTTATATCGATTTGCCAACTAGTCGAAATACAACAGCACAGGAAGAAACGCTCCCTGATGAATTAGAAGAGGATTTTTCAATGTATAAAAAAGCTAGTGTTATTGCAACGGGCTATACTGCTGGTTTTGAATCTACGGGGAAAAGTCCAAATCATCCTTCCTATGGGATTACGTATTCTGGAGTAAAAGTGAAGAGAGATTACTACTCCACTATTGCAGCTGATATCAACGTTTTTCCAATAGGTACGATTCTTTATATTCCGGATTACGGCTATGGAGTGGTAGCTGATATTGGTGGAGCCATTAAAGGTAATAAATTAGATTTATACTATGAGACGGTACAAGATGTATATAATGAATGGGGCAAAAAAGAAGTAGATGTGTATGTTATTAAAAGAGGAAATGGTAAATTAACAGAGACTGAATTAACATCACTGAATGAAAGTGAAGAAAAGCAAGTGTTTCGTCAACAGTTTATTAAAAAACATAAGAAATAAGCTATAATCACGAAATTAACATAGGTAATGTTTAAGGAATTCTTTATTAGGAGGTTGTCCAAAACATTGATGGACAATCTTTTATCTTTTATGAGATTTCTTAAAGCTGAAAATAAAATAATGCAAAATCTAAAGCGTGTAATACGAGCTTTATTTAGAAAGTAAGAATACATGTATATAAACGGATTCATAAAAAACGTAGATAACATAAAGCTAAGGAGCCTCTGAAAAGTGATTTATTATCACTTTTCAGAGGCTCCTATTTTTTTACGAATTATGGATAAAAGATGTAATAAAGTAAAAGGGTAAGAAGAATCCCAGTTAATGCTCCCAAAAATACTTCAATCGGTTTATGCCCAAGTAACTCCTTCAATTTTTTTTGTTTTTGCTGCTCTTCTTGCTCTTGCCAATGCTTTGCCTCATAAACAAAAGTTGTAAAATCATGAACAAGCTTATTTAAGACGGCAGCTTGTTCACCTGCTTGTCTGCGGACACCAGTAGCGTCAAACATAGTGATAATAGCAAACATAGTTGCTACAGCAAAGATAGGAGAGTCAAATCCATTTTCTAAAGCAATTGCAGTTGCTAATGCCGTTACTGCAGCAGAATGGGAACTAGGCATACCACCAGTACTAGTTAAGAGAGACCAATCAAAACGTCTAGTCGCGATATAATAAATTGGAACTTTAACAAATTGCGCGAAAAAGATTGCGATGAGAGAAGCTACAATTGGGAAATTCCAAATAATGTTCATTGGCTTCACCTTCTTTATTATAATTGTATTTCTAAGTTTGATAATCATATGCTATCGTTAGGATATTTCATTTACCCATCTTTATGTTGTATCTAACATAAAAATAATTGTATTTTTTATTTCGTCCAAATTAAGGCTAAAACAATTTAAATGAGAGTTGAGTTTAATTAATATACTTCAGGAATACAGTAACTAGTTCTTTAGTATATAATGATAACTGTAATATTTTCATTCTATAGAGGCGTGTAAATACTACAGTCGAAAAATTTTGTTTATTTTACTTCTACCAGAATTTCACTTGAAATCAAGAAGAAAAGTGAAGTCTAGGTGGAGGTCAGTGTAAAAAAGTGCTAAATCAAATTTATTTTATACAATGGAGGAAATAGTATGTTTTCGTTAGAAAAAAGCTGGTTACAAGACACAGAAATCGAATGCTTAATTTTAGGTATACATCATCCGGGTTATAACTTACGTGGAATTTTACCTTATTGTAATGAAGCAATGGATCATCAAATTAGTGAACTAATCAAAAGTGGTGATATTTCTACAAAGAAAAAAGCTATTTCAGTTATACATACACTAGGTAAAATTAAAACGAAACGAATTCTGTTTGTGGGATTAGGCAGAGAACAACAAGTAACGGAGGAAGATTGGAAAGAGGGCTTAGCAAAGGCTTTTAAGTGTGTACAAGATTTAAAGCTATCATCGGTCGCAGTAGATGTGGATTCATTAATGGGGGGACCAATAACTATTGAAAAAGCAGCAACACTTATAGGTGAGGTGTATATGCTTTCAGCTTACTCTTTTGATGGTTATAAAACAAATAATAGTCCGTCTAAAGGAAAAATAGAGGATATTGCAATTTATTCTTCCAGCAATCATGACACGATTAGAAAATATATGCAAATTGGGTTCTTTAATGGTAAAGGAATAAACTATGCTAGAACACTTGTTAATTTACCTCCAAATATTTTAACTTCGACCGTATTGGCAAATTATTCTCAGCAAACAGCTGAAAAATATGGATTTGAGATAGAAATCCTGAATAAAAAAGAAATGGAAGAATTGGGAATGGGGGCCTTACTTGCTGTTAACCAAGGTTCAGTAGAACCACCAGCAATGATCGTCTTAAAGTATCAAGGAAAAGAAGAATGGAAGGATGTTATCGGATTAGTTGGAAAAGGTATCACTTATGATACAGGAGGATATTCTTTGAAACCAAGAGAAAGTATGATCGGTATGAAAACGGATATGGGGGGAGCAGCTGCTGTATTAGGGGCTATGGAGATAATAGGTGAACTAAAGCCGAAACAAAATGTTGTAGCTGTCATTGCTTCCACTGATAATGTAGTTAGTGCTACAGCATTCAAGCCTGATGATGTTATTACTTCATTAAGTGGAAAAACAATAGAAGTATTGAACACGGATGCTGAAGGTAGATTAGCGTTAGCAGACGGTGTAACGTATGCGAAACAGCATGGAGCTGAATATGTAGTGGATATTGCTACATTAACTGGCGGAGTAGTTGTAGCATTAGGAAATGAAATGACAGGTGTATTTACAAATAATGATGAGCTACTTCAACAAATGAAAGCTGCTTCTGAACAAACAGGAGAACCGATGTGGCAGCTTCCTATTACCGCTAAGGATAGAGCAAGAGTTAAAAACAGTAGAATTGCAGATTTGAATAATTCGCCAGGGCGAGAAGGGCATGCAATCATGGGTGCAGCTTTTGTAGGAGAATTTGCAGAAGAAACACCTTGGATTCATTTAGATATAGCAGGAACAGCAACAACCAAAAAATCTAGTGCTTTACAAGAGCCAGGAGCTACTGGAGTTATGTCCAAAACGCTAGCACAATTTGTTAGAGATTTTAAGTCGATTCATTAATATATAGTCGCACTAGTGGCTTAGCAAAAAGGCTAAAGGTTACAAAATCATACCTTTAGGCCTTTTTTCTTATATAAGATTTTATTGTTGTTAAATAAAGTAAAATTATATAAAATCTTGCCATTTTAATGATAGAATAACAGTACAACAATTATTTGTTTGATTTTTGGGTGTTATAGTAATACGTATTCCATCTGGATTATAAGCTATTTCAGAATGGTTTTGAATAGCTAAGCTTGCAATTAAATTTTTTACTAGCTCTGTATTTGATTGTTGTGCAGCCTCCATTAGTTGCTTAGAAAAACTATGAGATTTATACACACCTTCTGATACAGTTTGAGCATCTCTAAGCAAATCTTTTGATTGTCTGGCAGAATTCATAAATGTATTTGGATTTATTTGTGGCAAAATTCGGGCATAAGGATATGATGAGAACGTTGCTGCGGATGTAGTAAGGGAATGAGGAAAGGAGTCAACAGAAATAAATGCAGGATAATAAACAGGATATGGATAATAATATAAATTTTGCATAAGGCAACCCTCCTGTAATAAGTAAGTTGATATAGCTATGATATGCGTATGATGGCAAAATGTCTTAATTATCCATTTTAAGAATATAAGAAACCAAATAAAGGAGCCGATATAAGATGAATATTGAAAACACATTAATTAACACATTGGGAATTGAGATTACCTCTCTTGAAGAAGGGAAAGTAATTGCGACGATGCCTGTTGATGAAAGAACTCGACAGCCAATGGGCCTATTGCATGGTGGAGCATCGGCTGCACTAGCTGAAACTGTCGCAAGTATTGGAGCTTTTTCTCTTATTGATTCTGAAAAAGAAGCTACTGTTGGCTTGGAAATTAATGCGAATCATATTCGTGGAAAGAAAGATGGAATAGTAACAGCTATAGCAACCATATTACATAGAGGAAGAAAAACAATGGTTTGGGATATAAAAATTGTAGATGAGCAAGAAAAATTAATTTGTACTTCTAGATGTACAATGGCTGTTATTGAAAAATAGACCCGTCTCTTCGGAGAGGGTCTTTTTTTAGACTATTTTCTAAAAGATTGTAAATCAGTGAATAAAATTACATAAAAAGATTGATTGGAGCGTAAGGCGTGAAACTCTTACAAGAGCAGCTTTCAACTCAGCTTATATTCACTACTTGTTCATAGACGAAAAGTATGAGAAAACAGCCTTACGTAACATTCTTTTAGTTCTTGTGCGATTTAATCTTTGTTTTTCATAGTAAATAAATGCTTGTTTGACAGTTGAGGCATTTTTTTAGCACAACGCAAGAAATAATGAATCCTCAATTGTCTGACAGGGCTCCTTGTCCCATATTAGGGGTTGTAGCGTGTGCTGCGTCTCCCAATAAAAGAATACGATCGCATGTGAATTGAAAAATTGGGTCTAAATCATAAATATCTTTTTGAAAAATTCGGTCTTCCTTAGTACGATCAATAATTTGTTGAATAGGTGGATGGTAATCTGAAAAATTAAAAAGAATATCGGCCATTTTCCATTGCTTTAATTCTTTATCGTTTGCTTGGCAGTTCTTAAAGGCATACCAATAGATTCGATTGTTGGTTAATGGAATAATACCTATACGCCCTTTTGGACCCCACGTCTCAGTATATTTTCTTTCAATGTATTGTGGACAGCTTTCAACAACACCTCTCCAGCAGGTATATCCTGCAAATCGAACTTTTTTGTCAGGAAGTAATTGTTGCCTAACAGTTGAGAAAATTCCATCACTTGCTATCATATAATGGGCATGAAAAGAAGTCCCATCTTCAAAATAGATTAAGATGCCTTCATCATTTTGTTTAAAGCTTGTGAGTTGTTTATTGAAAATAATGCTATTAGGCTGTAATGTCTCTGATAGAATCTTTATTAAATCAGATCGTAAAACAAATGTGTAGTTTGCTGTTGAAGTGCCTCTATAGTCTAATTTTGTGAGTTCTTTTCCTTTATTTGAAAGAATTGTACATACATTTTCTTCATAGGCAATCTCTCGAATCTGATTTCCTATCCCTAAATAATCTAGTGAGACCATTGCATTTGCACCAAGTATTATACCTGAACCAATTTCAAAGCTTTGAGGTTGCTTTTCGAATAGTTTGACATTATACCCCAATTTTTGCACGGCTATTGCCGCACAAAGACCACCAATGCCAGCTCCTATGATGTCAATTTGATCTTTCATTTCATCCCCTCCTACTATGATGTGAATATCTCCCTAATTTAAATATAGCGGGTTGTACTGTATGGGAAAGTTAACTTTTTACGAACTTATTTAACTAAATTATATAAATAGTTAACATTTCATACAAAAAATAGAAACTGAAAGAATGCCTTCCTATTTCTACAACGTAAATTAAGCATAGTGGAATGGAATGATAGTGTTTCGTCATAGTGAGGCTTATGAATCAGAAACTTTAAGAGCCTCAAAGTGATCAAAGTCATCTTTTAGAGGCTCCTACGCTTGAAATAAGCTACATTTTTATGGACATATTTGTATGAGTATGTTCTGGAATTCTAAAAAAAGTCATATTGCTGGCTTCTGCCATATGCATTACTTTATTTTACTCTTTGGTTGATGTGCTTAATATAGTAGAAAAAGAGGGAGGGTATCCATCACATTTTATTTTCTGGACACTCTCCCTCTTTTTCTTATTTATTATTTTGTCTTTTTTAAATCATCTCTTACACTTTTATCCCAAAGCTTAACTCCGGAATTGTATGCGGCTCTACTGATTAAGTGGCCAGATACAGGTGCCGTAAAAAATACAAACACAATGGCAAGTAACACACGAGAGTTAAAGTGGCCATGTTCAATATAAAAATATATGAACGTTCCTAACATTATTGTCATAATCCCTAAAGTAGCGCTCTTAGAAGCTGCGTGATTTCTTGTATATACATCAGGCAGTCGAAGAATTCCGAAGGTGGCTATTAAGCTTAGTAACGCTCCAATAACGATTAGGGCTGTTGCGAAGATTTTACTTATTTCGATCATCCTCAATAATCTCTCCCTTCTCTAAATACTTAGCCATAGCTACTGTTCCAATAAATGCAAGTATCCCCAATAGAAGGATGACTTCAAGAAAGGCATAGGTATCTAATAAAATGGAAATCAATGCAATAATCCCAATTAGATTAATTCCGATAGCATCTAGTGCAATAACTCTATCTGGAATGGATGGCCCTTTTATTACTCTATAAATCAAACCAAGCATTGAGAGTGAGAGGCATATGAGAGCAAATGTAATAAAAGCATTAAACATTTAACGGCTCACCTCCAAGATCGCTTTTTCAAATGAATTTTTGATAGCATCAATTTCAGAAGGAACATCATCTATATTCATTGCATGAATATAGAGAATTTTATTATCTTCTGATACATCAATAACTAATGTACCCGGAGTTAATGTAATTAGATTAGCTAACAAAGTTATTTCCCAATCTCTTTTAAGCTCCGTTTCTAAAGCGAATATACCAGGTTTCATATCTAACTTAGGCTTAATAATAACCTTTAATACAGATATATTTGCAAGCAATAATTCTTTAATAAAAATAAATATTAGCTTGATGACCGCCCATACTCTTATTAAATAAAATTTAGATTTAAGAAATCTTCTAAATCCTAAAAGGATGAGCAAACCAAGTAAGTATCCTACAGTAAAAGAAGAAGGACTATAAGAGTGAGCTAAGAACATCCATACAAAGGCTAGGACCAAGTTTATTAATATTTGAAATGCCATTTTACATCACTCCTTTATAATCGCATCAATGTAAAGATCTGGATTCAATAGTGTTTCAGTAGCCTGAGAGATATAAGGCAATACTTTCTCAAGACCTAAACCAAAAGCTAATGAAATAGCTACCAAGACGATAGCTGGAAGAAGTAAAGTGATATGAGTTTTACTTGGCAGTTCATCCACTTTAACGGGTGCTCCCCAAAATCCATTAATGAATACTTTCATGACGGAGTATAGAACGAATAAACTAGATGCTAAAACAATAAATGTGCCGAAATAAGCTTTAGCTTCTACAGAACCTTGTAAAATCATTAATTTACCGGCAAAACCACTAAGTGGCGGAATACCGGCTAATGAAATGGCTGCAATGAAAAATGCCCAGCCTAAAAGAGGGTAGCTTTTAATTAACCCGCTCATTTTTCTAAGGTCACTTGTCCCAGTGATTTTAATCATTAATCCGATAAGCAGGAATAATGCAGCCTTAATAATCATATCGTGAACCAAATATAAAAGTGCCCCTGAAGTGCCTGCTTCGTTATTTAGTGAAATACCAAAAACAATGACACCTACTGCGATAATGATGTTGTAGATAATGATTTTTTTAATATCCCAATAGGCAATGGCTCCTATTACTCCAACGATGATGGATAGTAATCCAACGACACCTAATAATGTATGTGTGAAACTTGGATCATGATTGAAAATTAACGTGTACGTACGGAAGATGGAATACACGCCAACTTTCGTAAGTAATGCGCCAAAAAGAGCTAAAACTGGAGCCGGGGCTGCATAATAAGAACCTGGTAACCAGAAGAATAATGGAAAAACAGCACCCTTTAGACCGAATACAATTAAGAAAAGAACGGCAATTACGGTGATGATCCCCGGTTGATCAATTTCTGTTATTCTTCTAGAAAGGTCAGCCATATTTAATGTTCCTACAACGGAATATAAATAAGCAACAGTAATAACAAAAATGGCTGATGATATCACGTTTACTAAAATGTATTTAATGGTTTCACGTAATTGAATTTTTGTTCCACCTAATACAAGTAACACGTATGAAGCCATTAGCATGACTTCAAAAAATACGAATAAGTTAAAGATATCACCTGTTAGGAAGGCACCGTTTACTCCAACGAATAGAAGCTGGAATACCGTATAGTAATAGAATTGTTCGCGTTCTTTTCCGATTGAACGAAATGAGTATATCACTACACATAATCCAATTATATTTGTTGTCAGTACTAGAATAGCCGAAAGCATATCCGCTGTAATGGTAATCCCAAATGGAGCACTCCAGCTACTCATATCTACTGCTAGTTGTCCGTATTCACTCGCGTGAACAGCTGATATTAGATAAAAGGCAATCCCTATTCCAAAAATAAAAGAGATAATAGAGAGAACTCTTTGAAACGTAATGTTACGGAAAAAAATTAAGAATATACCTGTTAAAAGGGGCAATAAAACAGGTGCAAATACGATATTGTGACTATTCATTTGAATCGTTTCCTCTCAGTAAATCCATGTTGTCTGTTCCTAGTTCTTGATATGTACGATATGCCAATACTAGAAAGTAAGCCGTAACACCAAAGCTAATAACAATGGCTGTTAAGATTAACGCTTGTGGTAAAGGATCTACATAAGATTTTGCATGTTCACCAAGAAGAGGAACTGCACCACGTTTTAATCCACCCATTGTCAGGATTAATAAATGTGCCCCATGACTTAATAATCCTGTACCAATAATGATTCGTAAAATACTTTTTGAAAGCATCAAATAGGTTGCACAAGTAAATAAGACTCCTATTACAATAGCCATTAAAATTTCCATTATTCACTCTCCCCTATACTTTGAATGATGGTCATTGTTACGCCAACAACTACAAAATATACACCTAAATCAAATAATGAAGCTGTGTGTAAGGATGTTTTGCCGATAATAGGTAGATCAAAATATCCAAAATAATGTGTTAAAAATGGTTCTTTCATGAACACACCTATCAAACCTGTCGATGTGGACGTGAGTAAACCGACTCCAATTAATATTCGATAATTAATTGGTAAGATATAAGAAACAGTTTTCATATCAAAGGCAATCATGATTAATACAAGCGCCGCGGATGTCATTAAACCTCCAACAAAACCTCCTCCAGCATAATAATGTCCAGAGAAGAAAAGGCGGATGGAGAAAAGAATGATGACAAACGCTGTTACCTTAGCTGTTGTTTGAAGAATGATGTCATTTGTTTTCATTCGCTTTCTTTCCTCCTTTTTTCGTAAGTCGTAGTTTAATCATGGCATAAATTCCAATCGCAGCAATTCCTAGAACTGTAATTTCAAACATCGTATCGAGTCCTCGATAGTCAACTAAAATTACGTTTACCATGTTTTTACCACCAGCTTCGGTATAAGTTGTGTCAACATAATATTTAGAAATCGTATCGAACAACTTCGTGCTGTGTGCAGAAAGCGCAATAAGAGTAACTATTATACCTACACCTAAAGAAATGAATAAATTTGTTAGCTTAAAGGAAGCACGTTCTTCCTTACGAAATTGTTTAGGAAGATGGTAAAAGCATAATAAGAACAAAGCAGTAGAAACGGTTTCAACCACAAGTTGTGTAAGAGCTAAATCTGGTGCTCTAAACAGTACAAAGAATAGCGAAACAGTATATCCAACCGCTCCCAGTACAATTATCGAAGTTAATCTAGATTTAACAAACAGAATAGAGATAGCTCCAGCTGCTATGACTAAGGCCAGTACTACTTCATAAAATCCAATTGGTGCTATATTACTTGTATCGACTTTAAATGCATCCGTCCAATAGAGTGTGAATGCAAGAATCGTAATAAAAAACAAGAAAATATACACTAAATAGTTGCGGATAAATCCTGTCATCACTGCTTTGACAAGGGCAAAAGAACCTTTATTCATTGCATATAAGCTTTTGTCATATAGTGCATTAAAGGATAATCGACTAGGGAATGGCTTATATACGAATCGCCATTTTGGCCAAGTTTTAAATAATACAATTCCTAGTATTACAACACCAATCGTCATCAATAATGCAGGTGTAACTCCATGCCAAAACGATATATGAATACCGTAATCTTTTGGTAGAACATCCCCTAAAATAGCTAATGAAGCAGGTCGAATTAATGTATCAGATAAGATATTTGGAAATAATCCAAAAGTGATAACAAGTACCGCTAAAATAATTGGTGAAATAAGCATACCAATTGGTGCTTCGTGCGGTTTCTTTTCTAGCTTTTCTAGTTGAGGTTTTCCTGTAAATGTTCTAAAGAAAAGAATCATACAATATGTGAATGTAAAGACACTCGCAATCCAAGCAATAACTGGGAACAGTATTCCTAATGTTTGGAATTGAAAGATGTCTAATGACAATACAGAAACCATGCTCTCAAAGAACATTTCTTTACTTAAGAATCCATTAAAAGGTGGTAATCCAGCCATTGAGAAGGTTCCAATTATAGCGATGGTCCCTGTTATAGGCATAAATGTCATTAAGCCACCTAATTTGCGAATATCTCTCGTTCCCGTTTCGTGGTCAACAATCCCAGCTACCATAAATAGACTACCTTTAAATGTAGCATGATTAATTAAATGAAAAACAGCTGCAATTGTTGCTGCGATATAAAGATTTTCGTTAAGCTCTGTATAATGAAGAGCTGCAGCACCTACTCCAAGAAGAGACATAATCAAGCCGAGTTGGCTAATCGTAGAATATGCAAGAATTCCTTTTAAATCAGTTTGTCTGATTGCTGAGAACGATCCCCAAATTAATGTAAGCAATCCGATGCCGGCAATAAGCCAAAGCCATAACCCTTCGGCTGCAAAAATAGGGCTTAATCGAGCTACTAAATATATCCCAGCTTTAACCATTGTTGCTGAATGAAGGTAAGCACTTACGGGTGTTGGTGCTTCCATAGCATCGGGAAGCCAAATATGAAATGGGAATTGTGCAGACTTTGTAAATGCACCTAATAGAATTAAGAGCAAAGCTGCAATAAAAAGAGGATGGTTTATCAGTGTATCAGCTTGTCCAATTAACTCTCTAATACTGAAAGTGTTCCCCATGATATAGAGAAGAACGATACCTCCAAGCATACTTAAACCACCAAAAACAGTGATTAATAATGATTTTTGTGCACCGTAACGCGAGCGTTCTCTATGATACCAATATCCAATAAGTAAAAATGAGGATAAGCTTGTAAATTCCCAAAACATGTATAGGACAATTAAATTGTCAGATAAGACAACTCCAAGCATAGCTCCCATGAAAAGCAATAAGTAAACGTAGAAATTATGTAATTTCTCTTTTTCTTTAGATAAATAGAAAATCGAATACAAAATAACTAATGTACCAATTCCAGTAATTAATAACGCAAACAACAATGAGAGTCCATCAATAATTGCTGTAAAGTTAATATTTAATGTTGGTATCCAATTGAATGTTTCTTTAATTGGTTCGCCAGTTTTAATTACCTGAATTTTCCGAATAAAATAAATGAAAAGTAAAAAAGGTAATGGCAAAACAAACCAGCCTGTATGTACGCGTTTGAAGAACTTATACAGTATAGGTATTACTATAGCTAAAAGAAAGGGCGAAAGGATAGCCCAATGTAGTAATGACATATAATCCCCCTCATATATATTTTGAATAAAAGTAAATCAAACCTTTTATATAAGAAATATTAGCTTCTAGTATTTCCTGAATAAGGCTAATACATGAAAAAAAGGCTCAAAAAGTAAAATAACAGTTTCTTTAATCTTTGTAAATGGAATTCCTTTCAAGCATAGTTAAATATAATTATAGCTCAAAAATAAGCCTTTTGCAGAAATAATTCCTAGTAATGTGGTCTTTAAAGAATGTTATTAAATAAGAAGAAATATGGAAAAAAGTAAGAGATATTTTTTCAAACACCGTATTTATTTGATGAAATTTCAAGATGAATTGTGAAATGTACCTCTAATAATTCCAAAATTTAACGTGATAAAAACAGTGATCTGTTTAAGATTATTTTGAAAAAAAATTCTGAATAATGATAGAATAATGGAAGTGACTTTACTTAAAATAGAGAAAAAAGGGGATGAATGGTAACTAGATTTTTAACAAAAGTAATTCATTAGATATTTTATTTAAAGAGGACAATAATGAAAAATACATACTTTACGGCATATTTTCCTTTAATCGCTATTGTCTTATTTAGCTTGTCATATGCTGTTTATACAGATATACATGTTTTGCAGCTCATAAAGACAATAGGTTTGTATGAGGGATTGCTAGAATTTTTTTCTGAATCAGGTATAAAAATTACGTTCTTATTTATGTTTTTTTTACTCTATTTTATGGTTTTTTCAGCTTTAAAATTAATATCCGATACCATTTTGCAAACATCTTTGTTGTTGTTTTCTAAAGATGTAAAGGGAGAAGTATTACAAAGAATCCGATTAGGCTCCGTTATTTTTTGTTTAGGTGGAGGATTCTCTCTTTTATGTACAATGTCGATTCTCGCGATTACCCTCGTGTTTTTTATTACGACTATGATTGCCTTCACTTATTTTATTTATAAAGCGAGTGCTGATTTATCTGCTAGTGGCCTAGTAGGTATTATTTTTTTTCATACATTTATTTGGTGTTCTTTTGTAGCAATAGTAGCATTTGTGGTATTAAAACTTTATAATAGCGTACTAGCTAGTTTACCAATATGAAGAGAGGTGTGTGAAAAGTAATTTTCTAATTGCTTTTCACACGCCTTATTATATATAGCTATTTATATAACGATGAAGTGAGGAATTACGTTTTGGATTTTAAAGGTTAATTCATGAGTCAATCGAAACGACTGATTCATAGTTCCTATTAAAAATGACGAAACAGAACAAAAACCGTATCAAAATTAAAATTTTTCACTTTTGATACGGTTTGTTAGCGGTAAATTGCATGATGTTTCTCCATATGAATAAATGAGGTGAACCAGAGTACTCAATATTTTCTGGATGATCTTTTCCTATCCACACGCCTGTTGTATATTGGTCGTTATAACCAATCATCCATAAATCCTTATAATCATTTGTCGTTCCAGTTTTGCCCCCAATGTTGGATGAAGTAATATAATCAGCTTTTTTTGCCGTCCCTTCTTTGATAACTGCATGTAAGAGTGTTTTCATTTTTACAACTGTATTGCTGTTCCAAATTTGAATAGGGTGTTCTTTCCATTGGTATAAGGTTTTTCCACTAGAATCCGTAATTTTCCTTATGGCACGTGCTGTCTGATAGCTACCGTTGTTAAATGAAGTATAGGCATTTGTTATTTCAAGTGGACTCATACCATATGTAAACCCTCCGATAGCAGCTGGTAGTTGATAGTCATCTTTCATTAGTTTAGTAAATTTAAATTTTTCTAAATAGGCAAAGCTATTATTGATGCCGATTTGATCGAAAATTCGAACGGCTGATGTGTTATACGATTTAGCAAAAGCTGTTTTTAATTTTACATTTCCATAGTTCCCGTTACCGTAGTTTCTAGGGCAATAGCCATTTTTACAGAACGCGGAGCTATCGATTTGTTCATCAATAGCAGCATTGTTCCTATCAATATATGGTCCATATACAAGTAAAGGCTTAATAGCTGAACCAGGTTGTCTAAAGCTCTGGAAACCTCTGTGAAAAGAATATTTTTTATAATCTTTTGCCCCAGTCAAAGAGACAAGCTCGTGCGTATTATGCTGTATAACGACTGTAGAACCTTCGATATCAGGATATGGAATATTATGCTGCAAAGCCTTTTGAGCTAAGTTTTGAATCGAACGATCCAGAGCAGTATGAATGGTAACACCTGACTCTAATAATTTCTTAACCTTTTCTTTAACTTTCTTTATAGCTTCTGCTTGTATAGTGTCGTCGTTACTCTTTAGTAATTCAGTGAGTTCTTCGTTTTCTGCGACTAACCAATACAATTCTCGTTCGACATATGTCGCATAGTCTGGATAAAGATCAATTTTAGCGCCTTTTGAGAGCTGGATTGGTTGCTGAATAATCTGATCGCCTTTGTCAGGTGTAAGTTTTTTATGCTGGACTAGCTGTTTAATTATTCTCTCTTGTCGCTCTTTAGTTGCATTGAAACGTTTTAATGGATTGTACAAGCTTGGATTATTTGGTATAGCAGCAATGAATAATAACTCTCCTTCTGTCAATCGTTGAGTAGTTTTATTAAAATAGTAGCGCGATGCTGCTTCAATACCGTAAACTCCATTACCGAAATAAATGGCATTCATATATAACTCTAAAATTTGCTCTTTTGTATAATAACGTTCTAGCTCATATGAATAGAGAAGTTCACTTAATTTCCGATTGTATGTCTTTTCTTGGGTCAAATATAAATTTCGAGCTAATTGTTGTGTAATGGTACTTCCACCTTGACTTGGTCCATCTTCTTTAGCGTTTACAAGAATGGCTCTTCCAATGGCGAAGAAGTCGAAACCACTATGTTGAAAGAAATTATGATCTTCAATTGTAATAAAAGCATCTTTAAGTAGTTGTGGCATCTTAGAAAAAGGTATATTGATTCGTTTTTCTCCATTGGTTATTTCAGATATTACCATGCCATCAGCTGATGTAATGTAACTCATTTCAGGTAAAGACACATCTTTAATCGAAATTCGTTCATCTATGAATTGATCATATGGCTTAAACTGTTGCCACTCTTTGTACAAGTCCTTAAGTAGTAAGGCTAGGATTGGGATCGTGAAGAAAATGATGATATATCCAAAAAATGTTCTCATGGCAATTCTTCCTATTCCTATAGTTTTAAAAAAATCTACTTTATAAATTTCGGTTTTAAAAAGTAATATTTAAATGGTATTTCATTTCAAATAGATTATATATCCTTAATACTTTAAAAATTGGTAGACTATTATCATCAAAAGATAAATAATTGCGAGTATTATCTGATATAATTTGGGAAAGAGAATCTAGGTGAGAGAAAGGAGGAAAGAATTTGGAAAAGAATCAACCATATGTATTTATCGATTTCGAATTTACTATGCCAGAAGGAAAGATGAAAAGTGAAGGCTTTTATCCAGAAATAATTGAAGTTGGTGCAATTCTTGTAATGAATGACGAAGTTTTAAGAGAATACTCAAATTTTGTTAAGCCGACTCGTTTTCCTTTTCTTTCAGAACGCTGTAAGAATTTTTTAGGCATTCAGCAGGCTCAAGTAGACAATGGGATAACCTTTTCATCAATGATAAATGAATTATTGTCCTATGAAGAGTACGGCAATAGTCATATCGTTACATGGGGAAATATGGACATGAAAGTTTTACGACAAAATTGCCAGGCTAACGGAATACCTTTTCCTTTTAAAGGAAAGCTTATTGATTTATCCATGGAGTACAAGCGTTTTTTTGGAGATCAAAATCAAACGGGGCTTTGGAAGGCTGTCAAAGAGTATGGAAAAGACGGGGTTGGAAAACATCATCGTGCTTTAGATGACGCTATGACAACTTTCAATATTTGTAAGCTAGTGGATAATGATAAAAAATATATGGAGAAACATGAACCAACGACAATTGGAGATGTGATCGACTTGTCTAAGGTGTTAAATAAGTTTGCATAAAAAAGCCAAATTAAATTTGATAATTTGGCTTTTTTATTATATGACGTTTAATACTTATTTAAAATAATCTTTTTCAAGCTCATCAATCATTTCTAAGCTTTTTTTGTTCCATGGGCTATCGTTTGCAGATAATTCTTCTTTTATCTTATCCACGGCTGAACGTAAAGAATCTAAATAATGAGGAACTTCATCGTGATAAGGTTTTACCATCTTTTTGGGTACATTTGTTTGCTCTCTATACGCTAATGCTCTTCTAGCGTGAAACATAGTTACTTCTACTTGTTTAGGATTATGCAAATCACCTTGCATAGGGTGCTTTAGAACTGCTAGTATTTTGACTAAATATGATTGCTCTCTAATATCCGTTACTTCTCCAATATATTTACCTGTTTTATTTATAGCAGTAACAATACTACCTAATGCGATTTCATTATGTTCCATTATATATTTCTCCTTTTTCCTTTCATCATAACGAATTGTGCAATAAATAATCAATGTATCTAATCTTTTAAATAACGCAGTGTTAAATATCATTGTTGCTAGTGGCTCTAGTCCGTGCACTTTTTGTTGGTGTATCTACACAAGTTTTACGTATTTCTTTCTATTCATATTTCAATAAGGTTGTTTTATATGAACTAGAATATAGGCTGACGTGAATTCCGTTCCAGGAAGTTCGCTTTCCACTGATTCCGCAGGAGTCTTACACTAACAGATCCTAAAGAATAAAAAGAAGACATTTAACAGAACCACTTGTAAATAAAGTATTTTATGTTGTACAGTTTGACCAAGGAGGATTTTCAATGAAAAAAATACTATTATTAGGTACATTTTTATTATTACTTGTATTAAGTGCTTGTGGAAGTAATGACAATAACAACAAGCAAAGCCAAGAAGCTGAATCAAATAATAATGAATCACAATCAAGTAGTACACCTATCACTAGTTATCCACAGTTTACAGATGTACAAGAGAATGAAAGAGAAGTTCTTATGGAAACTTCAAAAGGTAACATCAAGATTAAACTATTTCCAGAGTACGCCCCAAAAGCGGTCGGAAATTTTACTACACATGCTGAAAATGGATATTATAATGGTTTGAAATTTCACAGAATATTGAAAGATTTCATGATTCAAGGGGGCGACCCACTTGGAAATGGAACAGGTGGAGAAAGTATTTGGAAGAAACCTTTTGAAGATGAGTTTTCATCGAAGCTTTATAATTTCCGCGGAGCACTTTCTATGGCGAATTCAGGACCAAATTCTAATGGAAGCCAGTTTTTTATTGTTCAAGCTAAAACGGTAGATCCATCCTTAAAAGAAAAAATGACCGAAGCAAAATTTCCTAAAGAAGTAGTGGATGCGTATATGGAAAAGGGTGGTACACCATGGTTAGATAATGTTCATACCGTTTTTGGACAAGTCATTGATGGGATGGACGTAGTGGATGACATTGCTAATGTAGAAACGGATGAAAATGGTGTTGCAACGAAAGATGTCATTATTAAATCAATAAAAATAATAAAATAGTGTTTACATATTTGTGAAAATATAGAAATAATTGTTATAATATGACAAGGGCGATGAGTGAAAGGGTGTGCTTTCGTGAATTTTTTGTTTTATGAAGTATTGGGATTATTTTTATATTTTCCAGAGGATAAAACAGAATATATACCGGCGGTTATTACCGGCATTATATTTTTTATCGCTGCCATTTTAACAATGCGATTAATAATTAATCACTCAAAAAAAGAAGAGGCAAAACTGAAAGAGTTTGAAAGAAAAGTATTAGAAGAGCAAACAAAATCAAAATAATAGGTTTTCTTAATTTGAATAGAGATTACTTCTAATGGGCATAATAGAATCAAAATGTCTATTGGAGGCTCTTTATGAAGTTGTGGTATATTGTTGCTTCTCTATTCATTTTAAGCGGATGTGTAGAGAAGAACTCTACTAAAATGAATGTCGTTATGTATGATGCTTCTGGAGATAATCTAGGAGAAATTGCTTTAACGCAATTATCTAGTGGGATTGAACTAGATATCGATTTGGAAGGTTTACCTCCTGGTGATCATGCTATTCATTTTCATGAAAAAGGCTCATGCAAGGCACCAGATTTTAAATCAGCAGGTAATCATTTTAATCCTGATGAAAATAATCATGGTTTAATGACTTCAAAAGGTCCCCATGTAGGTGACTTACCAAATATTCATGTTGATGAAAAAGGTGTTGTTAAAGTCAAATTAACTTCGGATGCTTCCCTAAAAGAAGGAAAAAATATGCTTTTAACACCAGAAGGGACATCGATTGTGATTCATGAAAAAATCGATGATGGCATGACTCAGCCGGCTGGTAATTCTGGTGCTCGACTTGCATGTGGAGTTATTAAGAAAAAATAATCTCGCTTAATTGTTATCTGATTTATATTTACAAAGAAAGCAAACGGATTCTCGTAATAGAACGAGAATCCGTTTGCTTTTTTAAATTAGAAATCTATTCGACATAGGTCAAATCTGTTTTGCTCTGTAATATGACGGACTTGCAAGTTGATTGCACTTTTTTATCCAAGTGCAATTTTTAGTCTTTTTAGTCCTTCTTGTAGTGTAGCACTCGTACAGCCAATATTTAATCGGATAAAGCCCTCACCGCCTGCTCCATACATATGACCAGGAGAGATAGCAATTTGTCCTTTTTCGATTAGTTGTTTTTTAAGTTCTGAGTCTGTTAAGCCTAGCGCTCTACAATCTAACCAAATTAAGTATGACGCTTCAGGTTTGATTACTTTAATAGCAGGTAATTCTGATTCAATAAAGGCTTCAACAGTTTCTACATGTTTTTGTAGATATTGGACTAGCTCTTCAAGCCATGGTCCTCCATATTTATAAGAGGCTTTAATGACTTCAAAAGCAAAAATGTTAATTCCATCTAGCCCTAATTGATGTTGAGTGGTTTTAATTTTATTTAATAATTCATCATTTTCACTAATGATAACGGATGCTTGTATACCAGCTACGTTAAAGGTTTTACTAGGTGCGATAAGTGTTACTGTATTTTGAGAGAGTTCTTTACTTAATGATGCGATTGGATAGTGTGTATGTCCTGGTAGGCACAAATCAGCGTGAATTTCATCTGATACAATGGTGACATTATGCTTGATACAAAGTTCTCCGATTTTAAGTAGTTCTTCTTTCTTCCAAACAATACCACCTGGATTATGAGGGCTACACAAAAGAAATAGTTTTACGTCATCTTGTAATTTACGTTCAAAATCCTCAAAATCGATTTTCATTGTACCATCTATGTATTGTAAGGAACTTTCTATAATTGTGCGGTTATTATTTTTAATACTATTGAAAAATGGTGTATAAACAGGTGTTTGGATGATTATTTTATCACCTGGTTCTGTTAATGCATTAATAGCTGTCGTAAAGCCAGCTACAACTCCAGCGCTAAAGGCAATCCATTCTTTTTGTATAGACCAATGATGTTTGCTGCTCATCCAATTAACAATACTTTCATACACTTCATTGGTTGCTCCTGTATATCCATAAACCGGATATTTTGCCCTTTCTGTTAATGCTTCTACAACTTTGTCTGGAGAAGCAAAGTCCATATCAGCTACCCACATAGGTAATAAATCTTTTGCACCATATCGTTCTTCAACGAAATCCCATTTAAGAGATGCAGTATTTTTTCGATTAATTTCTTGATCAAAATTAATTGTTCCCATTTTATTCACCGTCCTGTTAAATTTTCGTATGCAGCCATATCCTCTAGTTTAAAGAATCTTTTTTCAATCGACAAATTTTCTTAATAGAATCCTCTGCAGATTAGAAAAAATGTAAAATTTACAAAGCTGCAATTGAGCTATAATTAAGAATTATGTAGGTTTGTTTTCATGTTAGCTATATGATTGTATATTACATGAACGAGATAATTTTTTAAATATTTTTTCAAATTCTAAATCTTTTTATATAATTGATATAAAAGTTAAAAATGTGTTATATAATAGATTTGCTTGTTTGAAAGAGAATCTTTTAACACTTTAATAGGCAAAAAGGTTTTTTTCTATGAAAAAAGCCTTTATCATATGATTTAAAGCTTGCTATAATTAGGAATGTTTAATTATTTCTTAGGAGGATGTTTATGCATCTTAATACAATAGAATTAGAAATTTTAAAGTTGATTGAGAACAATGGCCGTATTGATAAAAACGACCTAGCGAAGATGGTTGACGTAACGCTAGAAGAACTAGAAGTAACTTTATCTAAACTTGAAGAAATGAAAGTTATTGTGCGATACATGACAATCATTGATTGGGCAAAAGTGGACGAGCATCAAGGTGTTACAGCTATGATCGATGTTAAGGTAGCTCCAAAAAGAGGAGTAGGCTTTGATGAAGTAGCTAAAAGAATTTATCGTTTTAAAGAAGTACAATCTGTTTATTTAATGTCTGGTGTATATGACCTATCCGTCATTATTGAAGGCAAATCAATGAACGAAGTAGCAAGCTTTGTTTCACAAAAACTTTCGACATTAGATTCTGTTCTGTCTACGACAACCCATTTTATTCTGAAAAAGTATAAACATGATGGCATCGTTTTTGAACAGGGTGATGATGATAAGAGGATAGTGGTTTCTCCATGATTAAAACAAATTATTTATCAAAAACAGTACAAGAAATGAAACCATCAGGAATCCGTAAGTTTTTTGACCTTGCGGCAACGATGGAAGGTGTAATTTCGCTTGGTGTAGGGGAACCAGACTTTGTTACTTCATGGTCTGTGCGAGAAGCGGCTATATCATCTTTAGAAAGAGGATATACTTCATACACTGCCAATGCGGGACTTTTAGAATTAAGACAAGAAATAGCGAAGTATATGTATAAATCTTTTCATCTGAACTATAATCCAAACAATGAGATTATTGTGACAGTTGGTGCTAGTCAGGCACTGGACATTGCTTTAAGAGCTATTATTGATCCAGGCGATGAAATTATCGTAGTAGAACCATGCTTTGTAGCCTATGCACCGTTAGTTGCATTAACAGGTGGGGTACCGGTTACGATCTCTACTAAGAAAGAAAATGGATTTAAATTAACAGCAGAAGAGTTATCTTCTGTTATTACGGAAAAAACAAAAGCCGTTTTGATTTGTACGCCAAATAATCCAACAGGTACACAATTATTAGAAGATGATCTTCAAGCACTTGCAGATGTGATTAAAAAGCATGATTTACTAGTTCTGACAGATGAAATTTATGCAGAATTATCATATGATGAACCGTTTACAAGCTTTGCCTCTATTGATGGAATGCAGGAAAGAACAATAGTCATTAATGGCTTTTCAAAAGCTTTTGCTATGACTGGATGGAGACTTGGATTTGTATGTGCTCCACGTGAAATATCAGAAGCTATGCTCAAAATTCATCAATATGCAATGATGTGTGCTTCTTCTATGGCTCAATATGCGGCACTTGAAGCGTTGAAAAATGGAATGCAAGATGTTGAAGATATGGTCTCTAGCTATCGTGCAAGAAGAAATTATATTGTTAAGTCATTTAATGAATTAGGATTAGATTGTCATGTACCAGGAGGAGCATTTTATGCTTTCCCATCAATTAAAAGTACAGGCTTAACATCAGAAGAATTTGCTGAACAATTGTTACTTCAAGAAAAAGTAGCGGTTGTCCCAGGTAGTGTATTTGGTGAGAGTGGAGAAGGACATGTTCGTGCTTCTTATGCATCGTCCATTGAGCAACTTCAAGAAGCAATTAAAAGAATTGGAAGATTTATTGATAAATTAAATGAATCTAAATAAGATAATTATTCATCCGTGGAGGATATCTCCACGGATGAATTGTTGAAAAAATAAAAAAATGATAGGGATATACTATCTAGAAGATAGCGAGCAAATAAAAAAACGGACAAAACTCAGTTTTGTCCGTAAAAAGGGGGGAATACTTGAAAACAAAGCAGTATTGAAATGTTTGGGGGAGCATTTCAATATTGACGTTTTGTTTTCATAACTAATCTTGAAGGATTAGTTAAAAGCCTTCAAGATTAAGTATTTCCGATTCAGTTAGTTTTATACTAAAAAAAGGAGAACTTTCTCATGAATAAAAGTGAGGTATCACAACGAAAGCTACTTGGAATTGCTGGTTTAGGCTGGTTGTTTGATGCTATGGATGTTGGAATCCTATCGTTCGTTTTAGCAGCACTTGCAGTAGACTGGGGACTATCAACAGAACAAGTTGGTTTCATTGGTAGTATAAATTCTATTGGTATGATGGTAGGTGCTTTCGTCTTTGGGTTAATGGCCGATCGTATTGGCCGTAAAAAGGTCTTTATCATTACGTTGTTATTTTTTTCAGTAGGCAGTGGATTGTCTGCCTTTACTAGTACGTTACTTGGATTTATTTGTTTAAGATTTTTAATTGGAATGGGCTTAGGAGGTGAGCTTCCTGTTGCTTCGACGTTAGTATCCGAATCTGTATCTGCTAAAGAAAGAGGAAGAGTAGTTGTACTACTTGAAAGCTTTTGGGCAGGTGGATGGATTGTAGCCGCTCTAATATCTTATTTTATTATTCCGAAATTTGGATGGGAATGGGCCTTAATACTTTGTGCTATTCCAGCTTTTTATGCTTTGTATCTTCGCTTTAAGCTACCTGATTCTCCTCAGTTCGAAAAGGTTCAGAGAAAACTTAAAAAGAATGTATTTCAACAAATTACAGAAGTATGGTCAGAACCTTATCGAAAGAAAACGGTGATGCTTTGGATATTATGGTTTTGTGTTGTTTTTTCCTATTATGGGATGTTCCTATGGTTACCAAATGTAATGGTAATGAAAGGATACAGTTTAATTAAAAGCTTTGAATATGTCTTATTGATGACCTTAGCGCAATTACCAGGATATTTTTCTGTAGCTTGGTTAATCGAAAGAGTAGGAAGGAAATTTGTGCTTGTTGTTTACTTATTAGGTACAGCTGGAAGTGCATACTTGTTTGGAAGTGCTGAATCGTTATCATTATTACTCATAGCAGGTGCAATGCTTTCTTTCTTTAATTTAGGTGCATGGGGAGCTATGTATGCTTATACACCAGAGCAATATCCAGCTATAATGCGAGGAGCTGGCTCTGGAATGGCAGCAAGTGCAGGTCGATTGGGAGGCGTTTTTGGACCATTACTTATTGGATCTTTAGTTGGTTATAATGTTTCCACAAGTTCAATATTTTTAATATTCTGTATCGCGATATTAATTGGTGCAGTTGCGGTATTATTCCTTGGAGAAGAAACCAAACAAATCGAACTAGAATAATGGAATTCTTTAAAAGCTAAAGAAGGGGTTGCTGAAAAGTGATTTTTTATCACTTTTCAGTGGCCCTATGTTTTTCTTCGTTTTTATAGTTAAAAAGCAATGTTACGCGCTTTGTCTTGTGCATCGCTTGTTCTGCTTTTTGGAAAATGAGAAAGAGGATAAAACCTCCTATAGAATGTAAGAGAGTGTCTATCACTTTTTTCTTTTGGACACCCTCTTGCATTTTTTATTGGAAACAATTTTATCTAATGTGATGTTCTAATAATTCTGAGGCTGGTACATCTAACACTGTAGAAATCATTAATAGAGTTTGATTGTTGGGGATGTTAATCCCTTTTTCGTAATCTTCTAATGTTTTTGTACCACATCTGATTCTAATAGCTAATTCCTCAACGCTCATACTTTTTTCATTACGGTAAGCTTGAATATTTTGCCCGATTGTAGACATACAAAACATCCTCCTTTACATCCCTTTACTCTTATTATATCAATGAAAAAATTGGTTTTTTATTGGAAAATTGAACTTTTCGTGTTAATGATTATTATTCGTTGAAATAGGAAACATCTAATAAGGAAAGTGATTGCTTTGTCCATTTATCTCAAAAGGTGGGATTTCATTTTCGAATTTACGTTACATAATACAGATGTGAAGCGAAGAAGGATGTGACGTATGGTACTACAGAATTAAGAGCTTAAGGGAAAGTGAGTTCAAATAAAAAGTAACAGTGACTTTTTAAAAAATGTTGATCCTTTTGTGGAAATCAATATAATATGTTATAATATATAATTGTGTAAAATTGACGAAAAATAACAATGTAAAAATAGGAGTGTTTATATGTCTGGAAAATACGAAGTAGGTTCAGTTCTAACAGGTACAGTTAAAGGGATTCAACCTTATGGTGCGTTTGTTGCGCTTGATGAAAATACACAAGGTTTAGTTCACATTTCTGAAGTAACTCATGGTTATGTAAAAGATGTTAATGATCATCTTAAAGTAGGAGATGAAGTTCAAGTTAAAGTATTATCAGTTGACGAAGCTTCTGGTAAAATTAGCTTATCAATCCGTGCTACTCAAGAAGCACCAGCTCAACAAGAGCGTCCAAAACAAGCTGCGCCAAAGAAACGTCATGCGGCTGTTGTTACAACTGCTGCACCTGAAGAAGGATTTAATACGTTAAAAGATAAACTTCAAGAGTGGATTGAAGCTTCTGAACGCCAAGACTTAATTAAAAAATAATAAATATTTTTTATTTACATCATCTTCTAATTGAGGATGATGTTTTTTGTTATACAAGAAATATAAAATATTTGAATTAGGTAGTACGAAGTAAAAAACGTTGAAATCGCGTAACTTGTCATAACTCACGTTGTTTTATAAATGTGGTGTGAAATCGTCATAAAAAGGGGAATGGAGTGTAATGTGCGAGACTCTGTAAGAGTAGCTGGATAGGTGAGAGTACCAACACTCATTGCTACTAAGGAGTCTCACGACGGAAAAGGAACATCTTGAAGCATAATTAACTTAGATTACTTTTTTATAAGCATATCACTTTCTTTTTTTATCTTATATGTTATCTTAGTGGTAGTATTTCTCATTTTTAAAATAGTTCATTTATGAAAACGCTTTAATTTTAATTATTTATTATCTATTTATATCGAATGATCCTTCATTAAACTTGAGATTTGCTGAAGAAGACAGAGGTTTAGGTTAGTTAAGATTAGTGTGAGTTAAAAAAATCCAAAGTATAAGTGTATTAAAGGAGATTGATTGAACAAATGGGAGCAACGGGTAAGGCAGATCAAAAGCCGACACAAACTGAATCTTTAAGTTTACTTACTTCAACACAGGTTGTCATTCGAGAAGCGTTAAGTAAATTAGGTTTTTCAGATGAGGTTTATGAGTTATTAAAAGAACCTTTAAGAATGCTAACAGTACGTATGCCTGTAAAAATGGATGATGGCAGTGTAAAAGTGTTTACGGGATATCGTGCACAGCACAATGATGCAATCGGGCCTACAAAAGGTGGGGTACGCTTTCATCCAGAGGTTAATGAAGAAGAGGTAAAAGCTCTTTCCATGTGGATGAGCTTAAAATGTGGCATTGTCGATTTACCTTATGGTGGGGGAAAAGGTGGTATTATTTGTGACCCTCGTAATATGTCTATGGGTGAGCTTGAACGTTTAAGTCGAGCTTATGTACGAGCTATTAGTCAAATAGTTGGTCCAACAAAAGATATTCCTGCTCCAGATGTATATACGAACTCTCAAATTATGGCTTGGATGATGGATGAATATAGTCGTTTACGTGAAAATGATTCCCCAGGGTTTATCACTGGTAAACCTTTAGTGCTAGGAGGATCACAAGGTCGTGAAAAGGCAACGGCTCAAGGTGTAACGATATGTATAGAAGAAGCTGCTAAAAGAAAAGGAATTTCAGTAAAAGGTGCAAAAGTAATTGTACAAGGATTCGGTAATGCTGGTAGTTTTCTAGCTAAGTTTATGCACGATGCAGGAGCTATTGTAGTAGGTATTTCCGATGCTTACGGTGGATTATATGATCCGAAAGGATTAGATATTGATTATTTACTCGATCGTCGAGATAGTTTTGGAACAGTAACGACATTGTTTGAGAATACAATAACCAATTTAGAACTATTGGAAAAAGAGTGTGATATTCTTGTTCCAGCTGCCATTTCAAATCAAATTACTGCAAGTAATGCAGATAATATTAAGGCGAAAATTGTTGTTGAAGCAGCTAACGGACCAACAACTTTAGAAGCGACTAAAATTTTAACAGATCGTGGTATTTTGCTTGTTCCTGATGTTTTAGCTAGTTCTGGTGGAGTAACAGTATCTTACTTTGAGTGGGTTCAAAACAATCAAGGATATTATTGGTCAGAGGAAGAAGTCAATGAAAAGCTAGAAAAAGTACTAGTTCAAGCTTTTAATAATGTCTATCAAGTAGCTCATAATCGAAACATTAATATGCGTTTAGCTGCGTATATGGTTGGAGCACGTAAGATGGCTGAAGCTTCAAGATTCCGTGGCTGGGTATAAATAGTAGGTAAAGCGAGAGCTCCTTATCTAAAAGGAACTCTCGCTTTTTTTATGATAAGAAAGTAGCACTATTCCTAGTGTCTTAAGCTAAGGAAATAAGTAGGTTCATAGAGCGACCTTCTTGACTTATGTTGTTCGGGCTACTAAGACGCTTCCACTTTTCTAACGAGCTGGTCTTGTTTCAGGATCTGCTATACGGGCTTCATTAGGCTTAAAGAGCAAACCTAGATTAATGAGGCCAGCAATTCCTACTAACCCATATATGATTCTGGAAATTAGGCTACCTTGACCACCGAAAATAGTAGCAACAAGATCAAATTGGAAGAAGCCGATTAGCCCCCAGTTGATAGCGCCGATAATTGTAAGAACAAGTGCAGTACGTTGGATTCCGCTCATAATAGGACCTCCTATAATGGTAATTAGTGTTTTGATTATTTAAATCGCGATTTAAGTAATATGATAAGTAGAAAATAAAATTATATACATGTAATAAAAAAATATGAGTGATTTTGTCAAAAATGGAGAAAATGTAAGGGAAAAGTATTTCCTAATTACGATTTATGTTACTTTGTGAAAATATTGGCATATTTTAAGTGAAACGATTTCTTGATTATATGCTCTTCATTCGCTAAAGTGTAAAATGTACTAATTATTATGGAGGAACAGTAATGGCACATATTCGTTTTGATTATTCTACAGCTCTACCATTTTTTGGTGAACATGAAATTACATATTTAAAAAATGCAGTTAAAGCTGCTCATCATGCGTTGCATGAAGGCACTGGAGCAGGAAATGACTTTTTGGGTTGGATTAACTTACCGACAGCTTATGATAAAGAAGAATTCAGTCGTATCCAAAAAGCAGCAAAAAAGATTCAAAATGATACTGATATTTTGTTAGTAATAGGGATTGGTGGCTCGTACTTAGGAGCTAGAGCAGCTATTGAAATGTTACAGCACAGCTTTTATAATGCTTTGACAAAAGAGCAACGTAAGACACCTCAAATTGTATTTGTAGGAAACAATATTAGTAGTACGTATATGAAGGATCTTATGGATTTACTTCAAGATAAAGATTTTTCAATCAATGTTATTTCGAAATCAGGAACAACGACTGAACCTGCGATTGCTTTCCGTATTTTCCGTAAATTATTAGAAGATAAATACGGAAAAGAAGAAGCTCGTGCACGTATTTATGCTACAACTGACAAAGCTCGCGGTGCTTTAAAAACAGTTGCGGATGAAGAAGGATACGAAACATTTGTTATTCCAGACGATGTTGGTGGACGCTTCTCTGTTTTAACAGCAGTTGGATTACTTCCAATTGCAGTAAGTGGGGCAAACATTGAAGAAATGATGAATGGAGCTGCACAAGCGCAAGTTGATTTTGCTAAAGAAGAGCTTGAAGAAAATCTTGCTTACCAATATGCTGCAGTTCGAAATGTTTTATATAGTAAGGGTAAAACAATTGAAATGCTCATTAACTATGAACCGGGCTTGCAATATTTTAATGAGTGGTGGAAACAGTTATTTGGTGAAAGTGAAGGGAAGGATCAAAAAGGAATCTTCCCAGCTTCTGCAAACTTTTCAACAGACCTGCATTCACTAGGGCAATATGTTCAAGAAGGTCGTCGTGACTTATTTGAAACAATTATTAAAGTGAAAAATGCTCGACATGAAATAACAATTGAAGAAGCAAATAACGATAGCGATGGTTTAAATTATTTAGCTGGTAAAACAGTTGATTTTGTAAACACCAAAGCGTTTGAAGGTACCTTACTTGCACATACTGATGGAGGTGTACCGAACTTATTAGTTGAGATTCCAGCTATGGATGCATACACATTCGGATATCTTGTATACTTCTTTGAAAAAGCGTGTGCAGTAAGTGGATACATCTTAGGAGTTAATCCTTTTGATCAACCAGGAGTTGAAGCATATAAAGTAAATATGTTTGCTTTACTTGGAAAACCAGGCTTTGAAGAGAAAAAAGCAGAGCTTGAAAAACGTTTGAAATAATTAAATTTAAAGGAAGTCACACAAAAATGTGTGACTTTTTTTTATGTAAAAAATGTGATACAGACTTTTTAAAAATGGGTGAATTGCCTTTTTTTGTAATATAGGTGTTTGTACAAGCGATTTTTTCCCTATTTTCATTTTATATATTAAACCTAAGAAAAGGAGAAGATAATATGTCTTTTAAAAATTGTTATTGTAATTCTGAACCTTGTCAGTGTCATCATAATAAAAAATGGGAAAGTGTTGGCTCGACTAGCAGTAGTGTTCATTATGAGAATAGCAGCAGTAGCAGTAGCAGTAGCGGTTTCGAAAGTAAAGGAAGCAGCAGTTATGAGAGCAGCAGCTATGAGAGCAGTAGCTATGAGAGTAGCAGCTATGAGAGTAGCTATGAAAGCAGCAGTAGTAGCAGCAGTAGTAGCAGCAGTAGTAGCAGCAGTAGTAGCAGCAGTAGCAGTAGCAGCAGTAGCAGCAGCAGTTCCAAAAAAGAACCCAAAAAAGAACCGAAAAAAGAAAAAAAGCATAAAGAAAAATATAATTTAGCTTATGGGTCTTTGTATATTCCAGATGGATGTCCAGGGGTTCATATCCATGATGGGTTTGGAAAGGTTAAATATACAACTAAGGGACCGTCTTGGGGAACTAGACCTTCAATTGATGATCATGCAATTACTATCTTAAATCCAGGAGTATATGAAATTACCCATACTCTTCGAATTGCAGGAGAGGCAGAAGCAAAACATTATTGGAAAAATGGAGTATTCAGCGCTAAAGTAAGTGTTTGTGTAACTGGTGATAAAGATAAGAAAACAACACTTAATTATAATGTGGTAAATCAAGATAACGATGATTTTAAATTTGATCAAACTTATTCTATTACTACGCATCGCTACTTGAAGTATGGTGACATATTAACGGCACAATTCCATGATGTATATATTGAACCGTACCACGGCTATGATTCAACTAAAGCTTGTTACTTTAACGCAGCTTTGACTATTAAACAAATTGATGCAAAACATCATTATGGTTATGATTCTGGATATTCTATGCCTTAATCAGGTTGAACTATACAATTCAACTGAACCCTTCCTTAATGGTAGGGGTTCTTTTCTTTATATATCTAGTAATATTCTTTGTTCTATCATATGAAAGAAAGTGGTGATTTGTGAAAGGTTTATTGGAAGAAATATTTAATAGAATTTGAAAAGCGATGAATTCTATTTGGGAGTTAAGTCTAGCTAATGAATATGCGGAAATAGGTTACAGCGTTTGTTTTTCTAAAAAAATAGATAATTGTACAAGCAATTCATTAAACATTTGCATTAACTATATTATCTTATTGAAAAGGAGATGAAAATATGGGATCTAAAAAATGTCGCTGTAAATCTAAACCATGTCGCTGTCATTGGAAAAAGAAACGTGAATCTAGTAGTTCAAGCTCAAGCAGCTGCTCAAGTAGTAGTTCAAGCTCAAGCAGCAGTCATAAGAAAATGCATTGTAAACCTCGTAAACAGCAGCTGGCGCATGCGTCGTTATATCGACCTGCGGATACACCACCTCAAATAATTGATCTTACTACGGGTAGTTCATTAATAACAACAGCAATTGATTTTACAACTGCTGGTCCTTTTAATCGTGCTATTCCTAATGTTAATGGTAATTTCATCAAAATTTTGAGAACGGGAGATTACAATGTTGAATTTGCTATCGCAGTTACTGGTGTACTCTCTCGAACTGCATCTATAACAAATATAAGAGTTGCTGTATTTGTAAATAATAATTTAATTAATAATAGTGTCCTGGTACTTCCAGATCTTCTAACTAATGAAATATTACAAGGCGCTAGACCAGTTCAACTCACTTTACGTGCTGGTGATATTGTACAATTAAAGGTTACTGCTAATTTTACAAGTGGAACAGGACCATGTCCGACAGAATTAGATGTTTTAAACGCGGCTCTAGTTGTAACTCAAATTGATAGAGATCGCCATCCTAGACAATCCAATGTGTTTTTAGATCAATCATCTAGTGGTTTTTCAAGAAATAGTAATTCTTTGAATAACTTTAGTGATTTCTCAGATGAATCAGACGAAAGTATTTAGTGAATAGGGAAGGTGTTTGGGGTATCGCTATGTATATTGATTATAGAGATTGCAGAACACAATTTGTTTTTTATAAACTAGTAAAAAAAATAATAGTTTGAAAAATAGATAGTAACACAAGCACTTTACCTTTCTTTTGCATTTAATATATTAAATTCAAATAAAGGGGTAGATAATATGTCAACAAAAAAATGTTATTGTAAGGTTAAAAAATGTCATCACGAATGGAAAAAGAAAAGAGTGAAATGTGAATCTAGTAGCTCAAGCTCAAGCTCAAGTTCATCATCAAGCTCAAGCTCATCATCTAGTTCATCATCAAGCTCAAGCTTTGGTTGTAAATGTAAAAAGAAGCATAAAAGAAGAAAGAAACATGGTCATAAAAAACACTAATAAATATTAGTAAAGATCAAAGTAATAATTGATTAGCGTAATGAATGGATTAGGACAAGCTCTATTTCCTCTTTCGTTCTACTTGCGATAAATCCAAAAATGTATGATATCAAGTGGGAAGATGCTGTAGTATTAGGCATCTTCCTTTTTTATAGGAAGTAAGAACAGTAGACTAAGAAAAGTAAATTGAATTTTTTAGCTAATCTATTCGAAGTAGTCATTTTCTGCAAATGTTGAATTATTTAAAGGGTATTGTGTATAGAGCGGTTAAATTAAACTGAGAAAATGACAAAAATTCTTATTCTTTTATAAGAACATCTACCATTTTTTCACCAGCAAATACATTTGTTTGAATGATTTGATCAGCGCCAGCTCGTTTGGCATTTTCTAATTGATTGGCTGTTAATATTTCTATACATGCATAAATAGATGGATTTAAACCTTTGCTGGCAATCAGCGTCAATATGGATGACATATCTGCTTGGTATTCATGTTGCTTAAAGTCTGCTGTTATTAGTATTTTTTTTGCATATTGAATATTGGCATTGTATAAAGTTGTATCCTCTGTTGCTTTTCCATGTATATAATGATAACTCAGATTGGAATCTGGATGTTTTTTTATAGAGTAATCAATAAGTACAATTGGGATTTTATAGTCTAATTGATGCAATGAGCGAATAATGTTTTTGGATCGTTCATTCCATCCAACAATAATATAATGGTTTTTTCCTGTAAATGCACTAGAACCCCTCATAAGCTTCTCCTCTGTATAAACAGCTGTTGCTGCAAGTGATGCAAAATAATTTGTTACAAATCCTGCTCCGATGAAAATTAATAGTATTCCGATTAGTTTCCCTAATACAGTGACAGGCGTAAAGTCACCATATCCAACAGTTGATGTTGTTACTATAGCCCACCATATGCCATCCAATAGTGTTGGGAACCTATCTGGTTCAATGAAAGTCATGATTGACCCGAATATGTAAATTAAAAAAAGTATAATGATGATTAGTTTAATGATCTTAGGAATCTTTGTAAAAAATATAACGATTTTTTCGTACAAGTTATTTCACTCCGTATGTCTGCACTTACATTACTATTGTGTCTATATTTATGGGAATTTAAGCATGATTCACATCGAATTACATTTACCCACATCATTAGTTTGGAAGAATATTGACAATTCATGAAGTCGCCATGACAGTCTTTATAAATACAGATACCTCAGTTAGATATATAAACTTAAGTTGGAATGGTTGCGGAATTTTTGAGATTTGCGGTTGTTTTTTTGTTTTTTAGTTCGAAAGATATAATAATCAGGGTAATAGACTTATTATTTTCTTTTAATTTGTAAAACTTTGTACTCAAAGACTCTCGAAAAAATATAGGTAATTATATATAATTCAAATAAGAATATTTGCGCAGTTTAGGATATAAGTTCTATATCTTTTTTTGCCTGGGAAGTGGGAGTGGAATGGAGCGGAATTATGTTAATGTAATGGAAGAAATAGTCGCTACATTAGTGACTATTTTATTAACTGGACCAGAATATCAAACATTTTGTCATTGCGATAAATGTCGTACGGAAGTAATTGTTTTAAGTTTAAATAATTTACCTAATCATTATGTATCAGATGAAGAGTCCAGAAAGAATGCGTATGATCAATTGAATACCCCTGAGAATCTCAAATGGATTAATAAAAGAATCATAAGCGCTATTTATACAGTTGGGAAGTATCCCAAGCATGGAAATTAATTTGTCCCATGATTAGGATACTTTTTATTTTTGTAGATGAACTATAAGAGGGTGTCCCAAAAGTTACGTTTTGTTGGACACCCTCTTATTTATCGTTTGATTTTATGTTTGGTATTACTTTTTCTTAGTTAATTCGTATTTCTGTTGATTTCAGATGCAATTAAAGAAGCATAAAATTCAGAGCCTATTTTTGTTAAATGCACGCCATCAGGTTCAAAATATTCCGCATGTCCAGCACTGTATTTGTACCAGTCTATTAGAGTCACGTTTTTAAACTCTTGGTCGATTGTCTTTAATGCTTCATTTACTGTGCTTTCCCATGGCTTAGGAACGCGTGTTGTAATTAAAATGATTCTAACTTTGCTATCTATTGACTGAACTAAAGACTTAAGTTGCTGTGAATTAAAAGCTCCGTTAGAACCTAGACCAATGACTAAGTAGTCTCCTAATTTATTATTCGATTTAAAACCTTCAACAATTTGAGCGGCCTTATACATTTGGCGCCCAATTTCTGCGTCGATTACAATGTTTGGAAAATGCTGTTTAAGGTAGGGGGCGGAATCAATCATAACTGAATCACCAACCACGCTTACTTTTTTATCGACGTTTTGTTTAGGATCCTCTTTTGGTTCGGTTTTATCTGTTTGGTTCTGTTCTTCTTTATTTATTGTAGGGTTCTCTTTTTTAGGAGAACTATTTGCTTGTTTGCTGCTGTTATTCGTTATTAAATGCTCTTCTTTAGCTTTCACTGTTTCTGGCGAATGGATGGATTTTAATGTCAGCCCAAAGGTAGCTGTAAGTAGAATGAGCACTGTACATCCAAAGGCAATCCATTGTTTATTTGTTATATTACTCGTGTTCCATTCTTTATTTCGTACACGATCTATATATTTTTTTATCCCGCCTTTGCGAATAGGATTTTCAATATATGTGTAAGAAAGGGACGAAACAACTAAAATTAATACAATTTGAAAAAGGAATCTTGTGAAACTAAATTCTCCAATGTCAACTTTAGGCGATGTTAACAATATAATCGGATAATGCCACAAGTATATACCGTATGAGCGAGCCCCTATCCAACAAAGGGGTTTAAAGCTCATCAATTTGCTTAATTTGCTAGCTGGATGAACTAAAGTAGCAATCAGTATAACGGAAAGAATCGACACTAATACCATGCCACCGTAGTATAAAAAGCTGCCATATTGATTGGTCAAAGCTATGATTACAAAAATAATAACAAGTGCAGCAGCCCCGGTAATATCCAAAACTATTCGTAATTGAGTTGGAACTTGTTTAGCTAATTTTTGACTAGGCCAAAAAAATGCAAGAGCGGCACCACTTAATAATGAAAACACTCTAGTGTCAGTGCCGTAGTAAACTCTACTTGGATCGACATTTGGATCATATAATAAGGCCATTGCAAGAGCGGAAATAACGGCTATTACAATCGTTGTAATCATTATATGTTTCTTCTTCATTTTGAAGAGAAGTGCTACGAAAATAAAAATAGGCCATATTATGTAAAATTGTTCTTCGATGGCTAAAGACCAAAAATGAGTTAGTAAGGATGGCGTTCCCATTGCTTCGAAATAGGATAAGTCTTGAAAGATATACCACCAATTACTGACATATAGAGCAGCAGCTAGAAAGTCTTCACGAAGCTTTGACAAAAAAGATTGTTCGAATAGAGTGACCCAGGCTGTTATGATAAAAAGCATGGAAAACATAGCTGGAAGTAATCTTCTAGCTCGTCTGAACCAAAACTCTTTTAGGTTTATTGTGTTTGTTTGATCCCATTCCATCATTAATAAGTTTGTTATTAGGTATCCGGATAAGACGAAAAAAATGGTTACACCAAGTAGACCGCCAGATGCCCAATTGAAATCCATGTGATAAGCAATTACTGCAAGTACAGCAATTCCTCTTAATCCATCAAGACTATGTATATATCGATTTTTTTCTTTTGTAAGATTAGACATTACAGTGACCTCTTTTGTTTTGTAAGCTTTTGCTTATTTCTTTGAAGTTTTTAAAATATATGGTTTTTCCCATTACTTGTTTACATGTTATGGCTTCCACTTTTATTAATGTATCAATCTATTAAGACGATTATATAATACAAAAAGTTTTAAAAAAAATAGTATCTGTTAAAATTCATGGTTGATAATAGCTCCAAGCTGTTCGCTTACCATGGGTGAGTTGCAAGTCTCGTCATGTTGTGCTTTGCCTTTATGGCTTCTCCGTCAGGAGGCTTACAGATTTTCGCCTGATTATAACCTTATAAATAATCAACAGCAGTGGCGTATAACAGTGCCTAAAACTAATAAAATTGATTGCTTGTAAGAAGAATGATTTAATGTGTGAATTATACCATTTCTATGAAAAAAACATACTCTTAGAGTACAAAAAGGTAGAAATTTCATTTTATATTTTTGAGTGATGAGGAAGTGGCATAAATATATGATATTAAGAATCTAAAAAAATTTCATGAATGAAGGTAATTGTTGAAGTAAATTGGGTGAAAATGCCTAAATATGATTTTTTTATTGTTATTTACAACTGTTTAATGGTAATATGTAGAGTATACAATTATTCTTATGAGTTTTGTCGGAATTAAACTTCATGAACAGCAAAGGGGAGAGAGAAATGATTGGTTATGTCATATTAAATATTGCAATTATGTTATTACTTATAGCTGTACTCATTTTTATGCAAAGAAAGCATATTTCTTTTACTAAAAGAGTATTTACTGCATTGGGTTTAGGAATTCTTTTTGGGTTTCTACTTCAATGGATGTACGAACCGCAGTCAGAAGCATTAGCGAAATCTGTTGACTGGTTTAGTATTGTAGGAAGCGGATATGTGAAATTTTTACAAATGATTGTTATGCCACTTGTATTTGTTTCTATTTTATCAGCCTTTACGCGCTTAAAACTCACTAGTAATATAGGGAAAATAAGTGTTCTCATTCTTGGTATTTTAATTGGTACAACAGCTATTGCTGCCGCAGTAGGAATTACTTCTGCAGCCGTATTTGATTTAGAGGCTGTTCAAATTGATCAAGGTGATGCTGAAAATGCTCGTGGTACTGAAATTGAAGAAACATTTACTGGTATTGAAGGAAAGACGATGCCTCAACAAATTCTAGATCTCATTCCAACAAATCCATTCTTAGATTTCACGGGTGCTAGACCTACATCAACAATATCGGTTGTTATTTTTGCTGCATTTATAGGAGTAGCATATTTAGGGGTAAGACGAAAACAAGCAGAACAAGCAGAGTTATTTGCAAAAATTATCGATACATTGTATAGCATAGTAATGAGAGTCGTAACATTAATACTCCGATTAACACCATACGGTATTTTAGCTATCATGACAAAGACTGTGGCAACTAGTGATATTGATTCGATTTTGAAATTAGGTAAATTTGTGGCAGCTTCTTATGCGGCTTTGCTTATTATGTTTTTCATTCACTTATTATTATTAGTACTTGCAGGATTAAATCCTATTACGTATATCAAAAAAGCATTTCCTGTTTTAACGTTTGCCTTTACTTCTCGAACAAGCGCAGGAGCTTTACCATTGAACATTCAAACGCAAAAACAATTGGGTGTACCTGATGGTATTGCCAATTTTGCAGGGTCATTTGGATTATCCATCGGACAAAATGGTTGCGCAGGGATATATCCAGCGATGCTTGCCATTATGATTGCACCGACAGTAGGGATTGACCCATTAACACCTACATTTATTGCTACAGTAATTCTTGTTGTTGCCATTAGTTCATTCGGAGTTGCTGGAGTCGGAGGAGGAGCGACGTTTGCGGCTATTCTCGTTCTTTCAGCATTAGATCTTCCTGTAGCGCTAGCTGGACTATTAATATCAGTTGAACCTCTAATTGATATGGGAAGAACAGCGTTAAACGTTAGTGGAAGTATGACATCTGGTGTTCTAACAAGTAGAATTATTGGAGAACTAGATTCAAAAACGTATGTAGATGATTCAGCTAAGATCGAAGCTGAGGTGTAAATAGTTTGAAACTGAAAACAAGGTGCTCGAAAGGAAATTTCCTTTCGAGCACCTTGTTTTTTT
>NZ_CAPG01000077.1:0-36685 GCF_000321185.1 Bacillus sp. AP8 | reverse complement strand
TTTTTTTATAGCTAGTGTCCCAGCTAACATGCTCTCCTATAGGTTGTTTTTATGTAAAATTCGAAATCGCTCATCCTGTTGAGACTTATTTTATAGAAGATATTATTAAGAATTTGTAAATTTCTTTAAGGTTTCTTTAAGGGATGTCTCTTACATTCTTATTATCAGATGTATGAATTTTGGAGCAAAGGAGGAGGAATTTGTGAAATCTTTAGGGATTAATGCAGAAAAAGGGAGAAGTGAATTAAAACATGCAATCACCAAAATAGACTGTCATCTATTAAGGAATAACTTAAAGCACATAATGACGGTAGATCCACATACTAATGCAGATGGTAAATACTTAATTAGAAGTGTTTATTTCGATAACTTTGATAACAAGATTATGACAGAAAAAAAAGAAGGCGGATATAATCGCGATAAATATAGAGTAAGACTCTATAACTATAATTGTCATTATATGAACTTAGAGAAAAAGAGTAAGCGTAATAATCTAACTTTTAAAGAAAAATGTCGAATTACAGCTGAAGAGTATGAACGTATTCGTTATGGCGATATTAAGTGGATGGAAAATGATTCGAGAGAATTAATGCAAGAATTATATTTACAGATGAATAGATTGCAATTAAAGCCAGTAACGGTGATCGATTATGAACGAGAGGTATTTATCTATGAGCACGGGAATGTTCGAGTGACTTTTGATAGCAATATTAAGACTAGTTTGCGAAATAATGATGTACTCAATCCAAATATACCAATGGTAACAACTCTAGATCCTAATATTGTCGTTTTAGAAGTGAAATACGATGAATATTTACCCGATATTATTAAACTACTTTTACAAGTTAGTGATCGAAGAAAGGATACATTCTCAAAATATCAATTAAGTAGAATGTATGGATAATGCTGTCGTGGAATCGATAGATGAAAGCGATCAAACATTTCGATGGTCAATGCTAAAGAATGAACGAGAAGTGAAGGGAACAAAAAATTCACCAATCGAAGTTTCACTTTAATGGAGGTAAAGAAAGATGGATAGTGTTAATTTTACAGATATTTTTAAGTCGAGTTTTTTAGAAAAAACAACGAGCTTCTCGATTGTCGATTCGCTAATCGCGTTAGTGGTGGCTTTTGCAGTTGGTTTATTTATTTACGTTGTATATAAGAAAACTTTTTCTGGTGTTATATACTCACATAGCTTCAATATTGCATTAATTATCATGACAATGGCGACTGCTCTAATTATCATGGGTATTTCGTCAAATGTTTTATTATCACTAGGTATGGTAGGGGCATTGTCTATTGTTCGATTTAGAACGCCTATTAAAGATCCAATGGATATCGTATTTATTTTTTGGTCTATAGTAGTTGGTATTTTATGTGGAGCTGGTTTCATTCCGCTTGTTATAATTGGCTCTATTTTAATTGGGCTAGTATTAATACTATTTGTTAATAAAATTACGATTGAAAATCCTTATCTCCTTATTATTAAATACACTGATACAAATACTGAGGATGCATTTATAGACGTTATTTCTCAAAACGTAAAAAAATATTCAATGAAAACTAAATCTGTTATGTTAGGTAATGAACATGAAATGATTTTTGAAGTGAGAGTAAAAGATAAAAATACGAATTTTGTTAATGATATTGTCGGTATGGATGACGTTAAGTCAGCGGTCATGTTGAGTTATGACGGTAACTTTACTGCATAAATGTATAGAGAAGTGGGGCTGTCTGCAAAGGGACTAAAATCAATTTGCAGAGGCCCCAGTGTTTTATGCTATCAACTTTTGAGACAATCACTTTCAGATTTAATTTTTCTAGGATCAATAAATGTTTTTTATGGATTGAGAAATGAGGTGGGATGTTATGAAAAATAAATATATTATACTTTCAATTGGGCTGATGTTAGTGTTGCTTACTTTAGTTGTTATTTTTCTTCCGAAATTTGAAGAAACCTCTATTAACACAAAAGCGACCTATGCGGAGAAGGTTTTTAATCAAACGAAAGTTTCAAAAATAGATATTACATTAGATGATGCAGATTTAGAAGAAATGTTAAAAAATCCTTTAGAGGAAAAAATGATGAAAGCTACCATTGTGTTTAATGGTAAAGAAGTAAAAGATGTGGGAATTAGAACGAAAGGTAATATGACTTTACGCAGTGTTGCGCAAATGGAAGACTCTGATCGTTATAGTTTTAAGATTGATTTTGATCAATATGATGATTCAAAAAGTCTATATGGTTTGAAAAAATTAAATTTAAACAATAACTATAGTGATTCCACTCAAGCACGTGAATATTTATCTTATCAGTTGATGGAGAAGATGGGAATTGCTACGCCAGGTAATGCGTATATGTATGTAACTATTAATGGAAAAGAATGGGGCCTATATCTAGGAGTAGAAGCAATAGAAGAAACATTTTTAGCACAAAACTTTGAAGATGGTACAGGTGACCTTTATAAACCTGATGGAGTAGGTAGTGATTTAAAATGGATTAGCGAAGACATTGAAGATTATACTGGCTTAAATTTAAAAACGAATAAAACAAGCTCTAATCAATCCGCTATGTTGAAATTTTTAGATGTTATCAATAATGGTGGAAACTTAGAGGAAGTTATGGATGTAGATGAAATGCTCCGCTATTTTGCTGTGAATACAGCACTTGTAAACTTGGATCATTATCAGGGTAGTATGAAACATAATTATTATTTATATGAAGAAAACGGGATATTTTCAATTTTACCTTGGGACTATAATATGTCATTTGGTGGTTTTAGCGGAGGTGGAGGGGGAAATAAACCGGCTCTAAATGCTGCTAATAATAAAACTAAACAAAATGGACAGGAGGAAGATACATCTAATCAAGAGAAAGATGAAGATACTAACGATGTGGCTAATGAAATGGCTGGTAAGCAAGGTAGAGGTATGATGATGGAGAGTAATCTTATGAATGAAAACAATATCAACTTCAGTATCACGACACCTGTTTCGGGTACTACCTTGGAAGATCGACCACTTTTAAATGCTCTATTATCAAATGATGAATATCGTGAAACATATAATAAGTATTTAAAGGAAATCGCAACGACATTCTTTACTGAAAGTAATATGAGTAAGTTGACAAGTCAGCTTTCTGCTTTACTCATCGCCTATGTTGAACAAGATCCAACTAAATTTTCTACAACAGAAGAATTTCTAGAAGGAATGTCTGGTGAAAATAGCTTAGTAGAGTTTTCTGTACAACGTGCAGATTCGATTTTGAAACAGCTTGCTGGTGAATTGGTCATCGAAGCTGATACGAGCAATATGGGACCTGGTGGAGAAAATCAAGGAAATATGCAGTCACCAGGAGGAAATGATGAAAATCAAGGAGCTATGCAACCACCTGGTGGAAATAGAGAAGACCAAGGAAATATGCAGCCTCCAGGAGGAAATGATGAAAACCAAGGAGCTATGCAACCACCTGGTGGAAATGGAGAGAATCTAGGAAATATGCAACCACCCGGAGAGAATGGTGAAAAGCTAGGAAACATGCAGCCTCCGAATGGAGAGAAAGAAGGAGTTCAGATGAACAATCCCTCTTCTTCAGTAGGCTACTCATGGCAAACAATTGTTTTATATATTTCTCTATGTTCTTTATTGATAGTTGTAACGATATGTATAATGTTTTTTAGGAGAAGAAGAGTATAATTTGAGTATTTGAAATTTCTTATCTTCTTGTTAAAACAAATTACTTCAACATTCATTGTCTCTAATTTTAACTGAATAGAAAATGATTAGTCATTCTGTTGATTCACTTCAAATCAACGGAATGGCTTTTTAGTGTGGATAATTTTAGTGGGTGATGAGTAGATTATTGACACACAACAAACAATTTAATAAAATGTTTATATAATAGTAAACGATAAAACAGAATGTTTGTTTATATATATACTTCTGAAAGGAGTAAGGGAAAATGGATCGAAAAAAAGAATTGAAGCAACAGTTTAAAGAAATGAAAGTTCAGGCAGGTGTTTACCAAATCAAAAATCTTGGAAATGGTAAAGTTTTTGTTGGTAGTACGAGGAATTTAAAAACACTAAAAGGAAAACAATTTGAGCTAGCGGCAGGTTCGAATACAAATAGAGAACTGCAAGCAGATTATAATACGTTTGGAAAAGATGCTTTTCTATTTGAAGTATTAGAAGTGTTGAAAAAGAAAGAAACAGGCTATTTTGATGAAAAAAGAGAACTTGAAAAGTTAGAAATGAAATGGATAAATGATCTTCAACCATTTGGTGAACGAGGTTATAACAGTAAAAAATAATAAATATAAAGCATAAAAGAATCTTATTAATAGTAGGATTCTTTTTATTTTGTATAATTGAACTATAAACAAAATTTGTAAATTAGGGAGGGCATACATAAATGGCAAAGCCGAAAATTATTGTCTATAAAAGAGTTCCGGAAATAGTATTAGAGAAACTGCAACAAGAATGTGAAGTTGTTTATTTCGAACGATTAAACAATGACAACTTTCAAACTTTCTTTGAAGAACTAAAAGATGCACATGGTTTATTAGGTTCAGAACTCAAAATTGATAGTGAGTTATTAAATCAAGCACCACACTTAAAAATTGTTAGTAATATTGCAGTTGGTTACGACAATTTTGATATGGATGAACTCACAAAAAGAAATATTATGGCTACAAATACTCCAGATGTTCTTAATGAAACGACTGCAGATACCATTTTCGGTTTAATTCTAGCAACGGCTCGCCGTTTTCCAGAGTTAGATCAATTTGTAAAAAATGGTCAATGGATTAAAAGTGTTGAGGTAGAAGAATTTGGAGTAGATGTACATCATAAAACATTAGGGATTATTGGCATGGGAGGAATAGGTTCTGCCATTGCCAAAAGAGCACATTATGGTTTTGATATGAATATTCTCTACCACAATCGATCACGCAATGAAACAGCTGAAAAGCGTTATAATGCGAAATATTGTAGTCTGGACGAATTATTAGAACAGTCGGATTTTGTTTGTCTAATGACGCCGCTTACTCCTCAAACAGAGAAATTAATTGGTGAAAAAGAGTTTAAATTAATGAAAGAAACGGCATTTTTTATTAATGGCTCACGAGGAAAAACAGTAGATGAAGCAGCAATGATTCAGGCATTAAAAGAAAAAGAAATTGCTGGAGCTGGATTAGATGTGTTTGAAACTGAGCCTGTTAATAAAGACAACCCACTTCTTTCTATGAAAAATGTAATAACTTTACCACACATAGGCTCTGCGACACTAGAAACGCGTACAAATATGAGCTTGCTAGCAGCAAACAATCTTTTAGCAGGTTTAACAGGGAAACGTCCAGCTCATTTAATTAATGAAGTTGTAATGTAATAGTAAGAAATGTTTTCAGATTAATCAAAGGCGTTCTAAAAAGTTGAGGATGAATCAATCACTTTTTATATACGCCTCTTTTTTTGAATAGGTTGAATTATGCTCCGGGATGCCTCGCTTTCTCCTGCATATGGAGTCTCACTTGCCCGCTGCTTTAAGCAGGAGTCTCGGTAACTTACGCTACTATTAACCAATCTTTACATCAACTGGTTTTATTCATCAACATTTATTTGAAACAACAAACTTTTTTATAAAACAGCCTTTAAATTAAGTAAATGGATTGAAGAATCTCCCTTTATTTATAATGGTCGTCCATATTGAAAGTAAAATAAGACAGCTTATAAAAATGATAGCCATTGTATCCTTTTTTTGAAAAGAACGTTGATAATACCATGTTCGTTTTCTTTTGCTACCAAATCTTCTTAATTCCATTGCACTACTTACAGTGTCAATTCTTTGAAGGCTAGATAAGATTAATGGGAATAAAATTGCTGATACGTTTTTTATTCTTTTTGTTAATTTTTCTTTTTGAGAAAGATCAATGCCTCTTGTTTGTTGAGTAATGGAGATATTTTGAAAATCTCTTTGAATATCAGGTATATAGCGCAGAGCAATTGAAATAGCATATGAGATTTTGTAGTTTACTCCAATTCGATTTAGTGAAGCAGCAAATTCACTAGGATGAGTTGTTAATAAGAATAAAAGCGCAAATGGAATCACAGTAAAATATTTAAGTGTTATGTTAGATTGATAAAAAATTTGTTCTAAAGTTATATCATATCTCCACCATAAATGTAGTACATCATGGCGAGTGCCATATATTTTCACGCCTTCAATGGGAGAGAATAGATAAATGGCTATATTATTTAGCAGTAGGAAAAGAAGAATAAAGTATAAAACGAAAGCCACATCATGAAAGCTTATTTTAGATATCTTGAACATCATAATACTGAAGCAAAACATAAACAGTAAAAGACGAGTATCATATGTAATAATAGTGGCAAATGTCCATCCTAAAAAACAAAGTAACTTCGTTGCACCTGTTAATGCATGAATAGGAGAATGTTGGTCAATGTATGTTAACATGCTTTTTTTCATTTCTTATCCTCCGATCGTAGGCAATAAAAAAATCAACAAATTTTTGCGGATTATTAATCCCGGCGCGTTGTGCAAGGGTGAACAGTGAAGTTACTTTTAGGTGTGCAGTTTCAACAATCTCTGTATTTGTCAATATATTCGTAGGTGTATCATCGGCGAATACACGTCCTTTTGCTAATACTATGGTTCGATTCGTGTATTCGAGCATTACATGCATATCATGGGTAATCATAATAATGGTGATTCCTTGATCGTTTAATTGTTGTAAAAATTCCATAATCTCGGTGTAGTGCTTGAAATCTTGTCCTGCAGTCGGTTCATCCATAATTAAAATTTCAGGCTGTAATGCTAATATGGCAGCAATGGTCACTCGCTTTTTTTGACCGAAACTAAGTGCAGAAATCGGCCAATTCCTAAATTCATATAATCCACATAATTTTAAAGTTTGATAGACTATTTTTTGTATTTCTTCCTCTGTTCTTCCTCTTAGTTTTAATCCAAGTGCTACTTCCTCAACAACAAACGTTTTCGATATCATTTGATTTGGATTTTGCATGACTATGCCAACATGTGAGGCTCGTTCTTTAATAGAGAGATTTTGCATGTTTTTATTTCTAAAGAGAATACTCCCATGGGTAGGTTGATGAACTCCACATATGAGTTTAGAAATAGTGGATTTTCCTATTCCGTTTTTTCCTACAATACTAATCATTTCTCCTTTATGAATAGTGAAGGAAAGGTTCTCAAAAACCTTTTTATTCTTAGAATAACTAAAATGAATATCTTGTAGCTCTAAAATAGGTTCAAGGGGTTTATTTCTCTGTACTACACTATTTGTTTCATGCCATTCTTGAAGCTTCTTTTTATGAGCATCTAAACGAAGAGCTTCAACCTGTTGAAGCTGTAAGCTTTTATTTATATCGCAGTTGGCATATTTAAGGGCAGTTAAATACAAAGGTTCACGAATTCCACATTCAGCTAAAGTATTTGTCTTTAATAGTTCTAATGGTGTTCCATCTGCATAAATTTGACCTTCATGTATAACGATAATCCGATCTACATTTCGATGGAGAACGTCTTCTAAACGATGCTCGATGATTATTATCGTCTTATCTCCTTTTCTATGAAGATCATCAATTAATTCGATGGATGTCTTTCCAGTAGCAGGGTCGATATTGGCTAATGGCTCATCAAATAATAAAATGTCTATATTATCCACAAGCACACCCGCTAAAGCCACTCGTTGCTTTTGACCGCCAGATAGTTCATGAGGAGAAGATAATAGGTGATTGTGAATGTCTACTACATGAGCTATATTCTTTACCTTTTCTTTCATCGCTGGTTGTAAGGTGCAATCATTTTCAAGAGAAAAAGCAATATCCTCTGCCACTGTTAATCCGATAAATTGACTATCTGGATCTTGAAGCACTGTCCCGATTGAAGAAGAGAGCTGATAGATTGAATGATTTTTAATTTCTTTTCCCTTAATGAACAAATGACCTGTAATATTTCCTTCATAATGATTTGGAGCAAGTCCATTGATACAGTAAGTAAGTGTGCTTTTCCCAGAACCAGAAGCTCCAACTATCAGTACTTTTTCTCCTGCATATATAGTTAAATTAATATTTTTTAATGTTGGTTCGACCTGTGCTCTATATTGAAATGTAAAGTCTTTAAATTGGATGATTGGTTTTTTCACAATAACGCTTCCTTCTTCATTAAAGTAGGTAGGATAGAATTGTGTCTGTCTCCAAAATGATTCATAGCTGCTTTGGAGACAGCACATGTATCACTTTCATTACTTGGACATGCTTTTGATATTGAATGCGATTGTCTTTAGAACGACATATAAATAGCTTTTTGAAAACTTCTAAAGTATTATAGTTCTTTTGTTAAGCTATTGCTTTTGGGTCTTGTTTTAGCATAGGCAAGTGCAAGGATGGAACCGAATATAGCTACAGTTATCATATTTGCTGTTCCAGCAACCATCCCTTGTGTAAATACTTTATTGGCAGGCTCCGCATATATAGCAATATCAAGGATAGGGGCTACTAAAAACCATGCAATTGCATTAGCGATAATTTGGAAGATATTAAAACGAATAAGTTCTTTTGCACCGAACACTCCTTCAGATAATTTGATGCATTTTCCTGCAATACCAATCATAAAGCCTACAATGCTTGATGCAATAACCCAACTAAACCAAGGTGACCCATAGAAAATTAAATCTTTTAATGAGTGCCCGATTAAACCAATTAAAAATCCAGCTACGGGTCCAAATAAAACTGATATTAATGCTAGAAAAGCATATGTTGTTTCAATGTTTGTGTTGGGAACACCTGAGGGTATTGAACCAAAACGTCCTAATATGATAAAGACTGCCGATCCGATACCTATTGCTACAATTGTTTTAATGGATAAAAGCCGATTCTTTTCCATTGTGAATCCCTCCTCTTTTTTATTTTTGATAGATTGGAGCCTTACGCATAGTAATTCTCCAATTAGTACCCGTTAAAATATTATGTGCCTTTGAAAAAGATCCTTGATTGATTGCTACGGCCATATTATCTAAGGAATTTACATAAACGAGGGGTTCTCCTACATGTACATCCGCAAAGGATTTTCCATAAACAATTTTATTTCGATAAACTTCTCTTCTATCGTTTTTAATCATTATTTCGATTTTGTCTCCGAATGTTACATCTAATTCATTAAATAATTCTCTGCTTATATTCGTCCATAGACTCCCAAATCGAACGTCAAGCACATCTATTGTTCCATGTACACTTTCACTTTTTTTATAGGACTCTACAACAGGAAGTTCAATAATGGTATTTATTTCAACTGTAGGTCCAATGTTTTCAAAATGAATAATGCTAGAAGCTAAACGTGCACCTGTATATGCATAAATGTCTCTTCCATGAAAGGTATAAGATACACCAGAATTAGGTAATCGGTTTAATGATTCGTCAATTTCACGAGCTTCTACAATTCCAAGCATTCGTTTAATATGGGTCAATGTACCGTTATCTGGAGTGATAATGTATTGGCCGAGTACCGTTTTAACAACAATGCTTCTTCTAGTCGATCCAACTCCAGGATCAACAACTGAAACAAAAACTGAATTCTCGGGCCAGTAGGAAACAGTTTGGATTAATCGATAAGAAGCTTCCCAAATATTATATTGAGGAATTTCATGTGTTAAATTAAATACTTTAATATTTGGATTGACTGAATAAGCAACACCATACATTGCGCTGACAGCGCCATCTTTTGTACCAAAATCTGATTGGAAAATTAATGCCTTACTCATACTTTTATTCTCCTTACTTTAAAAAATTAGAAAGTATAATAGTTCATAGAAAAATGATTGTAAGGTGTAGTTATTTTTCTATAATTTAGAATATTTAACATTTAATATACAACTCTCTATATAAGGTGTCAATCTTTTCCTACCTGAATAGTTGGTTTTGCGATGTATATATGATATTAAAGAATATGAGTCTATTCCCAATAATAGAAATCAATTTATATATTTTTATCTATACAAAAGATTAGTATAAGTACAATAAGACGGTGATGTGTTCTTTCTTTTACAGCCGTTACCAGTGATATCTCAAAGTCATAAGACGAGTTGTATAGATGATCAGGTAATGACCTTCTACAACTCGTCTTATGGAAGAGGAAAATGTAAGTCATTTTGGTCTCCCTATAAAATGCGGAGCTCTATGTCAATGAATGACACTAGCAAAGAGCTTACCCTTTTCTTATCGTTTATGAAATTATACAATTTTTGACTTATGGATAGCTTATGGATAGGCTACACTAGTTTAGACAGAAAAATTAAGGTCAAGTAGAATAGAATGAACAGTTAAAGAGGAGAATCTACATGACTAAAAGACAAAGAAGAACATTTACAGATGAATTCAAGAACCAAATGGTGCAATTATATTTGAACGGTAAACCACGAAAAGAAATCATTCGTGAGTACGAGTTAACATCTTCTGCGCTTGACAGATGGATTGCTCAAAGTGAAACAAGTGGATCTTTCAAAGAAAAGGACAATAAAACACCTGAACAGCTTGAATTAGAAAAGCTTCGTAAGGAACTGAAACAATTACAGATGGAAAATGATATTTTAAAGCAAGCAGCGCTGATACTAGGACGAAAGTAAATGTGATTAAACAAAATCAGCACAAATACTCGATATCAGCAATGTGTAATGTCCTACAATTACCACGAAGTACGTACTATTACGAAGCGAAAATAAAACCATCTGGGGATGAACTTTCATCTAAAGTTGTGGAGATTTTTCAAGCTAACCGTCAAAGTTACGGTACCCGAAAAATCAAAGTAGAATTAAAAAAACAAGGGTTAATAGTTTCTAGAAGACGGATTGGTCGAATGATGAAAGAAAATGGGTTAGTTTCGACCTATACATTAGCTCAGTTTAAGCCGTATCGTGACCAGTGTAATGAATCAACCATCAAAAATGAATTGAATCGTACATTTCACCAAGAAGAGCCATTAGCTGTGGTGGTAAGTGACTTGACATACGTGAGAGTTGGACAAAAATGGCACTACGTATGTTTATTTGTTGATCTCTTTAATCGAGAAATGATCGGATATAGTGCTGGTGCACATAAAGATGCACAACTCGTTTATCGTGCTCTTTCCACTATTAAAAGTGATCTAAGAAGGATTCGTCTTTTCCATACAGATCGAGGAAATGAGTTTAAGAACAAATTGATTGATGAAGCCTTAAAAACATTTGAAATTAAACGTTCTCTGAGTATGAAGGGATGTCCCTATGATAATGCCGTCGCTGAAGCGACGTTTAAAATCTTTAAAACAGAGTTTATCAGAGGTCAACGCTTTGAGAGTTTAGCAGATTTAGAGAGAGAATTAGCCGATTATGTACACTGGTTTAATCATATTCGCATACACGGAACATTGGATTACAAAAGCCCTGTTCAGTACAAACTTGAACACCTTAAAAAAGTTGTCTAGTTTAGTGTTGACTATCCATTATTTCAAATTGAAGTTTAGTGTAAGTGCCCAGCTCTTTGAGGGCATAAGCTAATCCGTCCAGAAGGTCTAAGAGCAAACAGGTAATAAGCAACAACAAAAATCAATGGTGGTTGGGGATATATGGAGGATTTTGTTCTTCCGCGCCTACTTCGTGATGCTCAAGTGTTAACAGTTTGGGAAGAAACAGCCAATATATTAGGTCTTGAAGTTATACGCCTTATGAAAGAATATCAGGCACATACTATTTTTCTTGATGAAATGAAGAGTGAACTTCATCTGTTTCCAAATCATCTTTTTTATTTAACGAAAAGTGTTTGGAAAGGACTGCAAATGTTAGAAAAATTAATGGATTACGTAGCAACTTCTACGGAAGAGAAGACGTTCAAACGTTTCATTCAAAGAAAATTGCTGAATTAATGACTCGTATCTTCGAGAGTGTCGTTGCAATAAAAAATATCGAATTTGGTAGTCATCGAGCTATTGCTGTTGCTGAAGTATTTAATGAGCAAACATGGAATAAAAACGAATGGTTGAACCAAGAAATGAAATCCGTACAATATTTTGAGACTATTGTTGCGTCTCATATAGTTACTAATAAAGTTAACCAATCGCAATAGTTGTTTTAGGAATCAAACCTTTAAAATTGTTCTCTTTTCAAAGAGCTTACTTACGAAACTGACAGAGAAAAAAAGAATGACTAGAACAGCGATTTTAATCGGATTTTTAATAATTGTAAGTAAATCATTACCTACTACACTAAAAAGAAATGTTAAACCAAATATCCCTATTGCAGATGCTAGTGCAAATTGTTTAAAGTTCATTTTGTTTAGGCCAGCAACAATTGTAATGACTGAGTTGGGAAATACAGGAATCATGCATAATATAGCAACAATTAATAGGCCTTTATTTTCTAACCAAACGGTATATTTTTTAACGTTATGACATTCGGTATATTTTTTTATAAAGGTTCTGTTTCCAAAAAATCTAAACAAACCATATAACGACCATGCTCCAACTACGCACCCTATATACGAAAGTATGAAGCCTCCAAACAACCCAAAAATAGCAGCGTTTCCCATAATAAAAGCAGATAAAGGTAGGAATGGTAGAAATGCTTCTATAAAGGTTAAGAATACAGCAAAAAGAGGACCAATCTTCTCATAGCTATGAATCATTGTTTGGAACATATCTAAATGAATGAATTGCTGAAGTTCATGTAACATTTTTGTACTCCTTCTTCTAGTATTCGATATCTACACTTTTTCTATTTTGGTAATTTTTTATCCTACTATGACTTTATCAAGCAGATATGAAGAAAGACTGAATACAATTCTTAATTATTTCTTAAGGTTATGTCGGTAGATGCATTTGGTATGTTGTGTGAAATAGAACAATTATTAATTTAAAAGTAAAAATGAGTGGCAAAGCAAGACCCTTGTAGATAGAGTAATACAAGGGAGCTATATAGTAAGTGAGATTATTCAGTCGAAGTCAAAAATAAAAGTCCTCAAGCATTTGGCTTGAGGACTCTTTGGTTAAAGAAAATATTTGTTATTTGCATCTAGCGGTTTTCTAATAAGAGATAGTTGATTGTAACCATTTATCTACTTACTGCTTGTACTTTACCTTGTAATTCTTCAAAATCATATACACGTTCTACATATATTTGATGCCATATCATGAATACAAGTATAGTCCAGATTTTTCGACTGTTATCTTTTTTATTTGCACAATGCTCTTCAAGTAATTTCAATACCTCTTGTTTATTGAAAATGCCATCTGTTTGGCTTGTTTGAATAATATTTACAGCCCAATCATGCATTTCGTTTTTAAGCCAATGACGAATAGGTACAGGGAATCCTAATTTTTTTCGATTTAATACATGATCTGGGACAATACCTTCTGCTGCTTTACGTAAGATGTATTTCGTTGTATTATGAGCAATTTTATCCTTAGAATGGATTTTTGCTGCAACATTAAATACTTCTTTATCCAAGAATGGTACACGTAACTCAAGCGAATTAGCCATCGTCATTTTGTCGGCTTTTAATAAAATGTCACCACGCAACCAAGTGTGGATATCTAAATGTTGCATTTTTGTAACAGCGTCATAGCCTTTTGATTCATGATAAATTGGTGCTGTTACAGTTTGGTAGCCTAAGTTTGGCGTATATTCTTTTAGGAGAAGTTTTTTATCTTTTTCTTCAAATATTTTAGCATTACCAATGTATCTCTCTTCCATTGGTGTTACACCACGTTCAATAAAGCTTTTTCCTTTTACACCGTCAGGTAGAATGCTACTAAATAGCTTTAACGTATTTTTGACAGGTCCAGGAATTTTATTAAACATGCTTAATGATTCAGGCTCTCGATAAATATTGTATCCTCCAAATAATTCATCTGCCCCTTCTCCTGATAATACAACTGTTACATGTTTTCTAGCTTCGCGGGCTACAAAATATAATGGAACAGCAGCTGGATCAGCAAGAGGATCATCCATATGCCAAATAATTTTTGGTAATTCCTTCATGAACTCTTCAGGAGGAATTACATAGCTTATATTTTCTAATCCAAGTGCAGCGGCGGTTTCTTCGGCAACATTAATTTCACTAAAACCATCGCGTTCAAATCCTACAGAGAAAGTTTTGATATTTGGATTAAATTGTTTGGCGATTGAAACGATAATGGAAGAATCGATTCCGCCTGATAAGAATGAGCCGACAGGAACATCACTACGCATATGAACATTAACTGAATCCAGTAAAACATCGCGAATTTCTTTTGTTAATTGATCTTCAGAAGTGTTTTTTATGTTGAAATTTGGTTTCCAATAGCATTGAATATCCATTGCTTGTCCAGGTTTTTGCGTAAAACAATGTCCTGGTGCTAGTTTTTTAATTTGTGTTGTCATTGTATTTGGTTCAGGAACGTATTGGAAACTTAGGTAGTGCTGTAAAGAATCATGATCTAGGTCGCCATCCATCGCTAAGAGAATACTTTTCTTCTCAGAAGCAAAGTAGGTAGCATTACCTTGTTCATAATAGAAAAATGGCTTTATTCCAAATGGATCTCTAGCACCAAACAAGATTTTTTCTTGCTTGTCCCAAATTAAAAAGCCAAACATACCACGTAGTTTTTTGACAGCTTCTTCTTTAATTGAGCTATATAAGGCAATAATTACCTCTGTATCAGATTCAGTAGCAAATGTGTAACCTTGCTCAATAAGCTCTTTTTTTAATTCAATATAATTGTAAATTTCTCCGTTAAAAATAATCCAATAGCGCTCATTTTCATATGAAAGTGGTTGATGACCAGTTTCAAGTCCTATGATACTAAGTCTTCGAAATCCAAAGCTAACATGTTCATCAAAATAAAAACCATCGTCATCTGGTCCTCTATGGGTAATGATTTCGTTCATTTCTTTTAATTTATTTTCTATATCAAGATTTTTTTTATCGTGAATACATCCTACAAATCCGCACATGTGAAGACACCAACCTTATGTTTAATATCAAAATTCTGTTAGTATTACTAATATAGAATAAACCAAGTCATTTTATTATATTGATAAAACAAAAATGTCAATTATGTTTAAAGAATGGAATGCTCTTTTAAAAACTAACATCAAAAATTATACTCCTTATAACCACTAATAGGAACCAATAAACTGTTACATTTTAAAATAAAATATAACCATTTTTAGAAATTGAATTTCTGTAAGTACATAGAACTATTATATTTGTATTGAGTATTTTTGAAATTATACCTTCTATGATATATATCCTATGATGTTATGACCAGTCAGTGATTTGTTTATTTGTGAAAAAAGAGGAAGAGATATTTTATTGTCGTTATTTAAAATTGTATTAAAAAAATGCTATTTTATTAACGATTTTTAGAAATGGAAATTTTTAATGAATGTGAACTCTTTTTATGGATTTGAATGACTGATATGGCAGGATTATTTTTCGGATTGAAAATGAAATTAGAAAGTATCTCGGACATCCGTATTCCGGTGCTAAGACTGTTTATCCTGGTGGAGTTTCAGAACAAGTGGACGAAAAAGTAACTAATTCTCTACAGCAAGTGGTGGAACTTTAAATATTGTAAAGAATGTATGATCTACTTCTTATCAAAATTCCCTCATCTGTCCAAATGAAATGGAAAAGAAAAAATATGAATGATGCTAAGAGATGTGTTAAGAAGTAATTATGATAGTGAAGTTGTTGAAGAGCCTAAAATTGATAAGGTAAACTTTAATGCATTTCCTATTATGTCATTAATTATAGCAAATGTTCAAATTTAACTTCTTGAATTAATAAAACTTCTACTTCTAGAAGATGAAGTAGTTCATGCCATGGAAGGGTTAGATGGTGTCATCGATACGAACGTCTGGTCATCAGCTAAGAAATTCAACTTGTTTATAAAGAGGACAAGAGAAAGAAGCATAATCTAAAAGCTGCTACAGTTAAAGAAATAATTAAATTATCAAACATTCGTGTTCCGTTAAGGTTGTTCACTTAGTTGTAGTAGGAGTCTTGCATCTGTTCACTTGACCTTTTTATGCTCATTTTATTCACTTGAACGTATTTAAAAACAACAATCTTCTAGAAAACAGCCTCTTGAATAAAAAATGCCAACTCTATAATAGTTAAATAAAACTAACAAATTGCTGGAGAAAATAGATTATAAAGTATAAATTTGTATAAAATATTATAATTGTATAAAGTTTTTTGATAATTTAGAAAAATAATTCTGTAAAATTGTTGCATTATTCAATAAAAATGGTTATAGTTAAATAACTATCAAACTATTCAAAAAAGTCATTGTAAGCGTTTTATATTTATAAAACATTTACTAGATAGTTTTTTTATTTATCTAAAATGTAATAATGTGTATTTTTTGTAATAATTTTATAAAGTGATATTATTATACTTCCTCTTTCTTGGTCTTAAAAAAGAAAGAAGCCTACTTCATTATTGTGCAAACATATAAACAAACCAACATTCACCGCAAATGACTTAACTTCAATGCGTTAATCAAGTAAATGATTCTATTTTTCTTGTTTAATATACGACTAAAATGTTAGGAGGATTTCAATGATAACTTTCGAAAAAGTGAATAAATTTTATGGCGACTTTCAAGTGCTAAATGATATTAATCTCACAATTAATAAGGGTGAGGTAGTTGTTATAATTGGCCCGTCTGGGTCGGGGAAAAGTACGATGCTAAGATGTATTAATCAACTTGAAACCATATCAGATGGATTATTAACGGTTAATGGTACCGTCGTAAATGATAAAAAGACAAACATCAATCATCTTAGAAAAAATATAGGGATGGTATTTCAACATTTTCATCTATATCCTCATAAAACCGTATTAGAAAACATTATGTTAGCTCCTATAAATGTGCTAGGCCAATCGAAAGAAGAAGCGAAAAAAACAGCACTTTATTATTTAGATAAAGTAGGGATTCAAAACAAAGCCAATTCCTATCCATCCCAATTATCTGGAGGTCAACAGCAACGTGTAGCGATTGCAAGAGGATTAGCAATGCATCCAGAAATCATGCTGTTCGATGAACCAACATCAGCATTAGACCCAGAAATGATTGGAGAAGTTTTAGATGTAATGAAAAACCTTGCCAATGAAGGGATGACGATGGTAGTCGTAACGCATGAAATGGGCTTTGCAAAAGAAGTGGCCGATAGAATCGTGTTTATCGATCAGGGACGTATTTTGGAAGAATCAACACAGGCTGAGTTTTATGAAAACCCTAAAGAGGAAAGGGCAAAATTATTCCTTAGCCGTATTTTAAATCATTAATTTTTAGAGGGGGATTTACATGAAGAAAACTAAACATTTATTAAAATTATTAGTTATTTCACTTTTAGCTTTCGTACTATTGGCTGCCTGTGGATCGAAGGAAGAGAAGGATGGCAAAAATGCCGCAACAGGTATAGATGCAATTAAAAAAGCAGATAAAATTGTTTTTGGGGTTAAAAATGACACAAAACTATTTGGTTTAAAAAATCCAAGTACGGGTGAAATTGAAGGTTTTGATATTGATATTGCAAAAGAAATTGCCAAAAGTATTTTAGGTGATGAAACAAAAGTTGAATTTAAAGAAGTAACATCAAAAACTCGTATTCCGATGCTACAAAACGGTCAAATTGATGCTATCGTTGCGACAATGACTATTACTGAGGAACGTAAAAAAGAAGTTGATTTCTCAGATGTATATTTCGAAGCAGGTCAAGCTTTACTAGTGAAAAAAGGTAGCAAAATTAAAGGAATTGAAGATATCAAAGACAGTACAAAAGTAATTGCTGTTAAAGGATCAACTTCTGCAATTAATATTCGTGAGCATGCTCCTAAGGCTCAGGTTTTAGAATTTGAAAACTATGCAGAAGCATTTACAGGATTAAAAGCAGGTCAAGGAGATGCTTTAACTACCGATAACTCAATTCTTTATGGAATGGCAAGTGAAGATTCAAATTATGAAGTTGTAGGTGAGCCATTTACTGATGAGCCTTATGGTATCGCGGTTAAAAAAGGAAATAAAGAATTACAAGAAGCTATTAATAAAACTATTAAAGATTTAAAAGACAGTGGTAAGTATGATGAGATTTATAATAAATGGATTCAAATGAAATAAAGGTTAAATTTGTGCATAATCCTCAAATCAAGATGAGTATACTTTTACTCATCTTGATTGTTTTAAGGAGTGGTGAAAATGTTAGATTTTTCCATACTTATTGACAATCTAGACATGTATTTAGAAGGATTTAAGTATACACTTTTTGCTAGCTTTCTAGGCTTAGTTAGCAGCTTTATTATTGGAACTATTGTAGCTGTTTTTAGAATATCTCCACTTAAAATATTGAATGGCATAGGAACTGTATATGTGGAAGTTTTTCGTAATATCCCATTACTAATAGTTGCTCTTTTTATATTTGTTGGTTTACCTACTATAGGAATTCGATTTGATGGTTTTATTGCAGGAACAATTGCTCTATCGATTTATACGTCTGCTTTCATAGCAGAAGCGATTCGAGCTGGTATTCTTTCAGTTCCGAAAGGGCAAATGGAGGCTGCACGTTCTTCAGGATTGACCTATTATCAAGCTATGAGATTGATTATTTTACCACAAGCTATCAAAATTGTTATTCCTCCGCTTGGAAATCAGTTTATTAATCTCGTAAAAAATTCCTCAATTTTAGGAGTAATTGCCGGCTTAGATCTTATGTATTATGGAGATTTAATTTCAGCAAGAAGTTTTGTTGTATTCGATGTATATATTTTTGTAGCGATATTTTATTTAATTATTACAATTCCTTTAAGCATTGGCGTTCGATACCTTGAGAAACGCTTAGCGCAAAGTAATTGAAAGGAGTGAACGTAAATGGATTTTGTCGGTGCATATACTCCTGATCATATTATGTTTTTACTTGAAGGTTTGTTCGTTACGTTGAAGATTGCTGTAATATCGATCGTTTTGAGCTTTATAATAGGTGGAATCATTGCTATTGTAAGATATGCAAAGGTTCCTGTTCTTTCCCAGGTATTTGCGTTTATTGTAGAGATCATTAGGAATTCACCTCTATTATTAATCATTTTCTTTACGTACTTCGCTTTACCGGAAATAGGAATCAATTTAGGCATTACACTTTCTGCGATTGCAGCTTTAACAGTATTTGAATCAGCTATGCTTTCAGAAGTCATTCGAAGTGGATTAAATTCCATTGAAAAAGGTCAAATTGAGGCAGGACGTTCTTCTGGATTAACATATATACAAACTCTTCGATTAATTGTGTTACCTCAAGCTTTACGTCGGATGGTTCCGCCAATTGTAAGCCAGTTTATTTCATTATTAAAAGATACATCATTAGCAGTTGTTATTGCGCTTCCTGAGCTAACCCATAATGCCCAAATTATTAATGCGCAATCTATAAAATATACGATTCCTATTTTCCTATTAATTGCTGCCATGTATTTTGTTGTGAATTATGCATTATCAGTAGTTGCTCGCCGATTAGAATTAAAGAAAGCATAATGGTTTACAATTTAAATGGAAGCTTGATTTAGCAAATGAGTTAGAAATTGATAAAGAATGTATAAAAGGTGTCTCAAAAGTTAAGCTTTTGACGGACACCTTTTTCTATGAAAAATTATAGAATATAAAGCAGTGTAAAATTGAAGAATAATTATTTGACATCATACCCTTAAGGGTATAATATAAACTCATTATTATATTCCTAAATAGAATAGAGGCTGATATAATGACATATATTATTGTATTTTTCTTATTAGTTTTCTTTGTCTCGTTATATAAACGATACGTTCCAGTTATTGGAGTTCCGTGTAAACATATAAATAATGATCAAATTGAGCAATCTAAGGTTATTGTTGATTTAAGAGATTACAATGATTCAGATAAGACTCACCTAGAGGAAGCAATTCGTATACCTGTTGCATATTTACAAAGATATCATCATGAAATTCCAAGTAAAAATGTGCATATTATTGTTAACGATCGAATTGAAAAAAACATGGGCATTCGCTTGTTACGTAAAAAAGGGATTTCAGTGGATTCATATACGATGAGTAATTGCTCTTGTAGTTAGTGAAAGGAAGTATTTAGAAAGGCTTTTGTCCTTTTTAAATGGATAAAAGGAGGATGGGATTTATGGAGTACGATAAACAAATTAAAAATCGAGTAAAGCGTATAGAAGGACAATTAAGAGGGATTTTACGCATGATGGAAGAAAATAAAGATTGTAAAGAAGTCATTACGCAATTATCTGCGACTAGATCAGCTATTGATCGTACTATTGGCGTCGTTGTTAGTTCGAATTTAGTGGAATGTGTTCAGAATGCAGAATCACAAGGTAAGGATACAGAAGCCTTAGTGAAAGAAGCAGTAAACTTACTTGTAAAAAGTAGATAAGATAAAAGAGTTGACAGTCTCTTTTATTTTTATTATCATTTATACCCATAGGGGTAATTTATATTTTTTGAACATTAATATACCCATAGTGGTATAATTGGACGATTTGGGAGGAAAACAATGACGGAGAAAAAAAGAACTACAATCGTTTTATTTAGTGGAGATTATGATAAGGCGATGGCCGCATATATAATTGCTAATGGTGCAGCTGCATACGATCATGAGGTGACCATTTTTCACACATTTTGGGGATTAAATGCTTTAAGAAAAGACGAAAGTATTGAAATGAAAAAAAGTTTTATGGAAAAAATGTTTGGAAAAATGATGCCTAGAGGTTCTGAAAAAATGGGCCTTTCAAAAATGAACTTTGCAGGAATGGGACCTAAAATGATTAAGGGTATTATGAAAAAGCATAATGCGTTAACAGTTTCACAATTGATTGAAATGGCTCAGGAGCAAGACGTTAAACTAGTAGCTTGTACGATGACGATGGATTTATTGGGATTAGGTCAATCTGAATTATTAGACGGTATTGAATATGCAGGTGTAGCAGCTTATTTAGCTGATGCAGAAGATGGTAATGTGAATCTATTTATTTAAAAAGAGGGATCTATTATGGATTGGATGAATGTTCTACTAATTATACTTTTAGTAGCTTTTGTGGTATGGCGGATGATGCCAACCAAAGGAGTTCGAAACATAAACACAACTGAATTAAAAAAATTATTAAATGATAAAAATATGCAATTCATTGATGTGAGAACTCAAGGTGAGTTTAGGGGCAATCATATTAGGGGATTTAAAAATATACCCTTGCATGAATTAAATTCTAAAGCATCACAATTATCTAAGGAAAAAGAAGTCGTTGTTATTTGTCAAAGTGGAATGAGAAGTAATAAAGCTAGTAAGCTATTAAAAAAACTAGGCTTTCAAAGTGTTACCAATGTTAAGGGTGGCATGAGTGCCTGGTCATAATATGAATGAAAGAAGGAATATATGATGAAAGAGATTACACCACAAGAAGTAGAAGCATTTTTGAAAGAGGGAAAAAAATTAAACCTTATTGATGTTCGTGAAACAGATGAAGTAGCTCAAGGGAAAATTCCTACTGCTATCAATATTCCTTTAGGATTAATTGAATTTCGTATGAATGAATTGGATAAGTCTAAAGAGTATATAATGGTTTGTCGTTCAGGTGGTAGAAGTGGTAGAGCAACACAATTTTTAGAAAGCCAAGGCTACAATGTTATTAATATGAATGGTGGAATGCTAGCTTGGGAAGGTGAAACTGAGTAAAGTAACATACTCGTTTGGGAAAAGGATGTAGGAGGAATATGGATGGGAATTAAAGTTGATGTAACTTTAGATGCAAAAGGGCTAGCATGCCCAATGCCAATAGTAAGAACAAAAAAAGCAATGAATACATTAGAATCTGGTCAAGTGTTAGAGGTAGAAGCAACAGATAAAGGATCTAAGACTGATATCAAAGCATGGGCAGAAAGTACAGGACATCAGTATATTGGTACGGTTGAAGAAGGCGATGTTTTAAAGCACTATTTAAGAAAAGCTTCAGGAGAAGAAAAAAGTGAGCGTAAGCATCCAAATGTAGTCAGCAATAAGCAACTGCAGGAAAAGCTACAAGCTGATAAGTCTATCGTTGTAGTCGATGTGCGTGAATCTGCTGAATTTGCATTTAATCATATACCTGGGGCAGTATCTATTCCTTTAGGTGAGCTCGACCAACGACTTTCAGAATTAAACCAAGATGATGCAATTTTTGTGGTATGCAGATCTGGCAATAGAAGTGATATGGCAGCACAAAAATTATCAGCAAATGGTTTCAAACATGTAACTAATGTCGTACCAGGTATGAGTGAATGGTCATAATGTAAGAGGAAAATAAATGACATTACCTAGTGTGATAAAGCATTAGGTAATGTATAACCGAATATTTAAGGAGAGTTCAACATGAGTAAAAGAGTAGCAATTATTGCAAGTAATGGTGGATTATTCGATGCTTACAAAGTATTTAATATAGCTAATGCGGCAGCGGCAACGGACCAAGAAGTAACAGTTTTCTTTACATTCGAAGGTTTAAATTTAATTCATAAGGCAGCCAACCAACAGCTTGCTATGCCAGAAGGCAAAGAACATTTTGCGGAAGGCTTTAAGAAGGCAAATGTTCCTTCTATTCCAGAACTAGTATCTATGGCACAAGAAATGGGTGTGAAATTTATTGGTTGCCAAATGACGATGGATGTAATGGGACTTACTGAAGAAGATTTTGTAGACGGTATTGAAGTTGGTGGAGCAGTAACGTTTTTAGATTTTGCAAAAGATGCTGATGTAACATTAACGTTTTAATTTTTAAACCAAAATATACCTATGGGGGTAATTGAAGAAATGGCAATGAACATGATGACTGCTAAAGAAGTAACGAAGAAAGTTATGAATAAGGACTCTTTATTTATATTAGATGTACGAAATGAAACAGATTTCGCTGATTGGAAAATTGAAGGAGAAAACTTTGACTATTTAAATGTACCATATTTTGAATTGCTAGATGGTGTAGAAGGAATTATGGATAAAATTCCAAATAATAAAGAAGTCTTAGTTGTTTGTGCGAAAGAAGGATCATCTATTATGGTAGCAGAAATGTTATCTGATGAGGGCCTTACAGTATCCTATCTTCAAGGTGGAATGAAAGCTTGGAGTGAATACCTAGAGCCTGTAAAGGTGGGAGATTTAAAAGATGGCGGCGAAATCTATCAATTCGTTCGTATCGGAAAAGGTTGCTTATCGTATATGGTTTTATCAAATGGAGAAGCAGCAATCATTGATGCAACACGTTTAACAGATGTATTTATTGATTTTGCAAAAGCTAAAGGTGCGACAATCAAACATGTTTTTGATACACATTTACACGCTGACCATATTTCCGGTGGACGTCAAATTGCCGCAGCAACAGGTGCAGTATATTGGTTACCTCCAAAGGACGCAGAAGAGGTTGTATTTGAGTATGAGAAATTAGAAGGTGGCAATGACGTAAGTATTGGTCACACTACAATCAATATTCATGCATTATACTCTCCGGGGCATACAATTGGTTCAACATCTTTTGTTGTAGATGAGAAATTCTTATTAACTGGTGATATTTTATTCATTGATTCTATTGGACGTCCAGACTTGGCTGGTCTAGCAGATGATTGGGTTGGCGATTTACGCGAAACTTTATATAAACGTTATAAAGAATTGTCTGAAGAGCTAATTGTATTACCTGCTCATTTTATGATTATTGATGAGTTAAATGATGATGGAAGTGTTTCTGAAAAACTAGGTACATTATTCGCCCAAAATCATGGTTTAAATATAGAAGATGAAGAAGAGTTTAGAAATATAGTATCTAAAAATCTTCCTCCACAACCTAATGCGTATCAAGAAATTCGTAAAACAAACATGGGAAGAATTACACCAAATGAAGAAGAGCAACGTGAAATGGAAATTGGCCCAAATCGTTGTGCAGTTCGATAAAGGGAAGCTTTAATCTTAAAATAAGAATCTACTAATCATTAGCCTAAAGGTTTGTACGTCAGATTTAGCTTAAATATCAAAAGTAAAACCAAAAACAATGAAAAGGATGAGAATAAATATGATTAAATCAGATCAAGTACTAGATGCAAAGGGATTAGCATGTCCAATGCCAATCGTAAGAACAAAAAAAGCTATTAATAGTTTAGAGGTTGGCCAAGTATTAGAGGTTCATGCAACAGATAGAGGATCATTAAAAGATTTAACAGCTTGGACGAAATCAACAAGACATGAGTTGCTTGATTCATTAGAAGATAATGGGGTATATAAATTTTGGGTGAAAAAGAGTGAATAAAAGATAGTGAGAGAGGCTGTCTAAAAAGGGAGTATCAATCCCTTTTTAGACGCCTCTACGCTTCAATGTCTGTATTGTTATTTTCTTAGAAAAATTGATTTATAGCGCTTTGTGATGTGTCTGGCTTTATTTTGCTTCTTTTACAAAAGACCTTTTGAGTCAACCACTTTTGCTCTTTTCTAAGGCTATCTTTAAAGGTTTGTTGTTTTAAATAAGTACGGTGAATAAATCGGTTGAAATAAAGGAGCGTAAGTCTTTAGACTCTTTCGGGAAAAAACGAAATAGGTGACACCCACCAGCGCACTCATCGCCGATACCAGAATTAAGCCTATACTCACTACTAGACAACAAACTATGAGAAAATAGCCTTTCTAAAAATAAAAAATGATCCTCATTAACTGATTTAGTAAAGAAGGGAGGAAATTCACTATGGATTTTGGCTTTATATTAACGATATTTTTAATCGGGTTAATAGGCTCCTTCATCTCAGGAATGGTTGGTATAGGAGGCTCTATCATTAATTACCCGATGCTATTATATATTCCTCCATTATTAGGATTTACGGCTTTTAGTGCACATGAGGTTTCGGGTATTAGTGCTATTCAAGTCGTTTTTGCAACAGTAGGAGGAGTATGGGCTTATAGAAAGAGCGGTTATTTAAACAAAAATTTAATATTGTTTATGGGCTCAGCGATTTTAATAGGTAGCTTTGTGGGTGGGTACGGTTCGCAATTAATGCCGGAGTCGACTGTAAATATCATTTATGCAATTTTGGCTACAATAGCAACGATAATGATGTTTATTCCGAAAAAAGGCTTAGATGATATACCTGCAGACCAAGTAAAGTACAATAAATTATTAGCAATGTTCTTAGCATTAATTGTCGGATTGGCAGCTGGGATTGTTGGAGCTGGAGGCTCTTTTATTTTGGTTCCCATTATGTTAGTAGTTTTAAAGATTCCTACAAGGATAACGATTGCCACTTCTCTTGCGATTGCCTTTATTTCATCAATCGGCTCAACCATTGGTAAAGTCACAACTGGTCAGATTTCCTATTTACCGGCACTGGTGCTAATTGTATCAAGCCTCATTGCTTCACCTATAGGCGCGAAGGTCGGCCAGAAGATGAATACAAGGATTTTACAAATTGTATTAGCTATCCTAATCATGGCGACTGCTATAAAAGTTTGGTTGGATATTATTTAGTAGTTTATTGAATAGGATCATGATGGATGTTTAAATTTTTTCAGAAGGGGTACAAATGCTTTGTAAAAGAAATTAATGAGGAGGATTATTATCTTATGAGAGCATTAAGTCGTTGGAACCCAGATAAACAGCCAATGGAACAATTTAAAAAAGAAATGAACGATGTTTTTCAACGCTTTTTTGACGATTCATTTTTCCCTTCAACAAGTTCTTTCTTTAACAAGGCAGATGTTTATACACCTGCAATGAATATTGAAGAAAAAGATGATTCGTATTTAATTGATGTAGAAGTACCAGGTGTAGATCCTAAAGATGTAGATATTCAACTAGATGGCAATATGATTGTTATTAAAGGTGAAAAACATCAAGAAAATGAAACAAAAGATGAAAATAAAAAAATGCATGTAATAGAACATAGCTATGGTTCGTTTTACCGTTCTTTCGCATTACCTGAAAATGCCGATTTGGATTCTATTACTGCAGAAAATAAAAACGGTATGTTATATATTACAGTACCTAAAAATAAAGAAAGTAAGACTCGTCGTATAGATATTAAGTCTTAATAAGATAAAAGGGGAGAAGTTTAGGGAGTTTTTCTAAACATCTTCCCTTTTTTGTATATAATTTTGAACTTAGATCGCTGTCTAGTGCCAGCGGTTATCTCCTAGTGAGCTTCCCGTTTCTCTTTTTGATAAGTTAACATCGAATTGATACGCTCTTCGTTTTTTCTTTATCTCATATGAACTGTTCCAAGGTGTTTGTACTATGAAACAAATGGAGGACCATTCAAGGATCATTAATAATCCCTATTAAGATAACCCCTCTTTCTTGCTTACTGTAGTTTTTATAAGTGGCTTTTGTAAAGTGGACTAGTCTTTTTACTGGCTGACACTTCTTTATAATACCAGTTTTCATAGCCTAATATTGATTTTGAAAGCTTTCCTTCTGAGCTAAATCGCAAATAGAAGGTATGGGGAACATGTACATTACCTATTCGGCTGCAGCTAACTCTGTCATGTCATAAATAGCTTTTTAGTGATATCCTTGTTTCAACAGATAATATAAATTAGCCCTTCTTTATCTTTTTTTGAGGATATTGCTAAGGCTTTAGGAAGCCTTAAAAAAAAGCAGCCTTTATAAAAAGGCCGCTTGAAATGAGAAATAAAATGAGATGTTACTGCATGATTAAGCTTTTTCAACTAATTCTTTTGGTACTGTTAAGCCAAGACCTTCAGCTACTGCTGTACCGTATTCAGGGTCTGCTTTGTAAAAATGGCTAATTTGAAGAAGTTTAATTTCTTCTTTTTCAACTGGTTTCATCGCTGAAACGATATTAGCTACTAAACGCGCTCTTTCTTCCGACGTTAGTAATCGATATAGATCCCCGGCTTGTGTATAGTGGTCAGCATGATCATAAGCAACACTATCAGCAACACCTGTTACAGGTAGTGATGGACGTTTGTATTCAGGTGCTTCTGCAGGTCCACTAAAGCTATTTGGTTCATAGTATACTTTACTACCACCATTATCATCTGGACGCATAAATCCGTCACGTTGATAATTATGAACAGGACATTGTGGACGGTTAATTGGAAGAGCATTATGATTTGCACCTACACGATAACGATGAGCATCTGCATATGCAAATAATCTTCCTTGAAGCATTTTATCAGGCGATACATCGATACCAGGAACGAGTGATCCAGGAGAGAAAGTAGCTTGTTCCACTTCAGCAAAGTAATTTTCAGGATTTCGGTTTAATACCATACGTCCTACTTCGATTAATGGATAATCTTTTTGTGACCATACTTTTGTAACATCGAAAGGATCAAAGCGATATTTATCCGCATCCTCAAATGGCATGATTTGAACAGATAATTTCCAAGAAGGGAAATTGCCTTCAGCAATCGCATTGAATAAGTCTTCTGTATGGAAGTCTGGATTTTCTCCAGCAATTTTTGCTGCTAAATCTACATCCATATTTTTAATGCCTTGCTCTGTTTTAAAGTGGTATTTTACCCAAACTCCTTGACCATCTGCATTTACCCATTGATATGTATGGCTTCCGTAACCATTCATGTGGCGGAATGTCGCTGGAATTCCTCTATCAGACATAAGGATTGTTACTTGATGTAATGATTCAGGAGATAGTGACCAGAAATCCCAAACAGCCGTAGGATTTTTTAAATGGGTTTGTGGATCTCTTTTTTGTGTGTGAATGAAATCAGGAAATTTAATAGCATCACGGATAAAAAATACAGGTGTATTATTACCAACTAAATCATAGTTTCCTTCTTCTGTATAGAATTTAACTGCAAAACCTCGTGGATCTCGAACTGTATCTGAAGAACCTAGCTCTCCTGCTACAGTAGAGAAACGGATGAACATCGGTGTGCGTTTTCCTACTTCAGATAAAAAAGCAGCTTTTGTATACTTTGTTAAATCGTTAGTTACTTCGAAGTAACCATGTGCTCCAGCACCTTTTGCGTGAACAACACGCTCTGGAACACGCTCTCTATTAAAGTGAGCTAATTTTTCAAGTAAATGAACATCTTGAATTAATGTTGGACCGCGTGAACCTGCTGTTTGAGAATTTTGGTTATCTCCAACAGGAGCACCCCAGCTAGTCGTTAAATGATTATTTGGCATAAGTAAATCCCCCTTATGAGTATTAACAATTTCAATAATTAAATGATAACAGTTTTCAATATAAAATCAATGCTTTTTTATAATAATTATAAAATAGGATAAATTATTTGGTTTTGTCTATTTGAATTATCAGGGTGGTAGTTATAATAAAATGAAAAATTAGAGTTTGAAATGAATACAATCATTGTTCTACATAAGAATATCCATATTGTTTTAACTTGTTGTTATATATTATTCTTTGAAAATATCACATGTATCCTAGTTGATAAAATCAAATAATTAAGAATGATATTTTCTAAATGATAATTGTGTTGTTTAAATGATAATATTGAGTCGAATCTAAGAGAAAAATGGTGTGAATAATGGAAGCGTGTCGAAAGATGTATAGTGAAAATAGGGAGATTGAATTTATTAAACATGATTTTGGGTATTCATACATTACCACATGTATACGATTTGCTTGTCAAAGGTAGGAGTATGAGAAGTATTGTTATCCTAATAAAAATAAGTAGCCCCCTAAATGAAGAAAGCTACTTATTTGTAACGATTTTTATAAAATCTATGCTGAATACGTACTTTTGATTTTATCTTTCTTTTTAAATGGCCAAAAACTCCATTTTCCAAGTAGAACAATAATAGCAGGTACAAGCATTGAACGAACGATAAATGTATCAATAAGAATACCCAATGCAACGATAAAGCCGAATGTAAACAATTCCATGATTGGCTGTGTTGTTAAAACGGCGAAAGTGGCTGCTAAAATTAAACCAGCAGAAGATATAACGCCACCAGTTAATCCTACGCCCCGCTGTACGGCATCTTTTAGTGAGAGGTGTCCGACTTCTTCTTGAATTCGAGAAACAAGCATAATATTGTAATCGACTCCTAAAGCGACTAAAAATACAAAGGTATATAAAGGAATTCTAGAGCTAATAGCATCAATATCAAATAGGTGTTCCAATAGCCACATTCCTAATCCTAACGCAGAGAAATAGGATAAGAGAATTGTCCCCATCATATAGATTGGTGCAATGATGGAGCGTGTTAAAATACCAAGCATGATTGTAATAAAGATTGTAACAAGAGTTACAACAATTAGTGTATCTCTGTCATTAGCACGGTCTACGTCAGCTTGATGAGCAGTTTCACCAGAAAAATATAGAGATGAATCAGCCCTTAAATCGCTTGATTTTAAGAATGTATTCGATTTACTTTGAAGTTTTTTCACTGTATCGATTGCTTCTAATGAATACGGATTATCCGTTAATGTAATGGTAAATTTAGCTGCTTTTCCATCTTCGGATAATATAGCTTCAGGATTCATTTTTAACATATCTATTGAAGGAGAAACACTTTCCACTCCGTCTTGTTTTGAGATGTCTTCAGCAAGTGATGCTAGTTTTTCATTATCAATTCCATCTTTAGATTCGATTAAAACGTTTGTTGGAGCTAAACTTCCTGGTGAATATTTATTTTCAAGAATCTCAAATCCTTGGCGAGACTCTAAGTCATCAGGGAATGATTTTAATAAGTTAAAAGAATAATGTATGTTAAACACATTAAAAGAGAATGTTAACATAATTATTGTAATGATCGTTGCCACAATTCCTGGTTTTTTTGATACAAAGGAACCAAACTTATTCCAAATGGTATGTTTGTTTTTAAGGGGCTTATTAGGTTTCGGGATAAATGGCCAAAAGGCTACTTTTCCGAATAAAGTGAATAAAGCAGGTACAAGTGTAAGCCCACCAATGACGATAATTAGCATAGCGATTGAAAATACAGGAGCGAAGTTTCGGTATGCTGCATCAGATGCAAAGAACAGTATTAACACTGAAACAATTACTGTAGCTCCACTAAAGAAAATGGGTTTAGCGACTTGCTTCATAGCATTTGTCATGCTTTCATATTTATTGTTTGAAACAGCTAATTCTTCACGAAATCTTGCAAAAACAAAGAGTGAATAATCGGTAATAGCTGCAAACAATAAAATCGACATGATGGATAATGTTTGAGAATCAAGAAAAACGCCTGCTTTTCCTGCTAATCCTAATGTTTGATTCACCACTTGATAGACAATTCCACAAGCAAGTAATGGAATAATAGCTAATAATGGTGAACGGTAAATAACAATGAGTAAAACTAAAATGAGTGCAACAGTTGAAAGTATTAATACAACGTCAGCATTCTCAAATAATTTTGTAGCATCTGAGGCGATTGCTGCAGGACCGGTCATTTTGTATGTTACTGAATCTGCGACGTTTTCTTTTGCTATCTTTTCAATTTTTTCTAGAGTTTTTGTAATCGTTTTTGTTTCTAAATCTGCTTGTAATGTAACAGGTAATGTAAGACTAGTTTTGTCTTCTGATAAGAAGGACTGCTGTACCTGAGGTGGTAGTTGATATAATGGCAATACTTCTTTAATGTTTTTGTTATTCAGTTCTTCAATATTTTTACTTGTGTTAGCAATACTAGAGATTTCTTTATCAGATAATGCTTTTTCTGAGGTAAATACTAGTATAGCTGGTGTTCCCTTATCCTTAGAAAAGTATTGGTCCGTTACTCTAGCTGCTTGTTCAGTTAACGAATCTTCAGGTAAACCACTACCCTCTTGTTTACTTACTTCTTCCTTTGCTGTTGGAGCAACTACCGATAAAACGATAGCAAGTAATAGCCATATTCCGATTGTAATGCCTACCCCTTTTTTGGAACGTGTTAATTTGGACACACTTTTGAACATGAAAACAATCCCCCTTTATTTCCGACACATATGTCGATAATGATGAAAAATTTTTCTTTCATTGAATACAGTAAAATTATGCCATAGTAAAAGAAATGGCGTCAATGATTATGCACCAACGCCATGGAGTATAAGATCTAGCATTTCCGTTAACCTTTCTTCTTCTGTCTGCTTCTGAAAATTTGGTATTTGTATTAAATTGAACATCATATGGGAAATCAATATTTCATTGACATTTTTACGTATTAATCCTTTTTCCTTTGCCTCATTTATAAGTTCTAGACTATATAAATAAATTTGTCTCGAAAGTTCTCGAACAGGCTTTGTTCGCTCGGATTCCTTCAATTCTTCCTCTATTTGTGTTAGCACAATGATTACTTGTTGAACATGAGAGTATTTTAGAAAAATTCGTAAAAATTCTTTGAATTTTTCTTTTATATTTGATATTTGTAGAACCTTTTTACACTCCTCTACACGTTCAAATGCAAAGGAATGAATATAAGCGATAATTAATTCTTCCTTATTCGCATAGTATTCATAAATTGTGCTCCTTCCAACTTCTAGACGTTCGGCTAATAGACGGAAATGGAAGGAATTATAGCCTTTTTCTAATAAAAGCTTTTCTGTCTCTATCATTAATTGGTGATGGTTGATCCTTTTCTTTCTAGCCATGAAATGTATATTCCTTTCTAGTGAGATATATTTAAGCTAGCTATTATTATGTAAAGTTTAGTTCGTGAGTGAATGAAAAATTGCTATCTATTGAAGCTTTTTCTCTATTATGCCATGTGATACGAAACCCTACAATTGTGAGCAGTTGAAAATGCATTATTAAACATTTGGTAGTTCGTTATGAATCTAACAGTATTTTTTAGTATAATAATTGATAGGTTAATGAAGGAGGAAAACGATGTCTGAGGTTAAAGAATGGTTAGATCGCATGTTTTCAGAGTTTCCAGATGAACAGTTAACAGAGGAAAAAAAGAAAAAAATTGAAGCAGAGCTGAATCAATTCTTCATTAAACAAAAATTTAAAGAAACAAAAATACAAAATCGCAAAAGGTATATTAGAAAATTAAATTTAGGATATTCCGTTTGTGGGAGTATTTTAATTATTTTAATGTTTGTCTTTATGAACTTTTACTATTCACCGCAAACTATTTGGTTTGTTTATCCTACTTTCGCAGTATTATGGTGGCCGCTAACAATGTTGTTTCTTTATTTAAGGGCATGATTAGGAGGAGTAAATGGGTAAAGTAGGAATGAGTATTATCTCTATCATTAGCGGAATGATCATATTCTTTTTTTAGTTGTAAATTATATGACTACTCCAGGTTATCCATGGTTTGTCTATCCATTTTTTATTATTTTGCTAGGTTTGATTACATATATTTTTATAGACCAAAACAAATATAAAATGTACTGTCTAAGTGTAAGTTTGTGGCTGTCTCTTTTTCTGTTCGTTATAAATATCATACATACGCCTTCTGTATTATGGTTCTTATTGGCGGTCTATCCTATTTTAGGATGGTCAATATTGCTTTTTTTAGGTAATCGTTGCTTAAATGCACCAATTGCATGGTTCGGAGCCATCTTAACTATTATCTATTATGGAGTGCTAAATATCATATTTGGATTGGAGTATCTGTGGTTTATTTATCCGACATTTATTGTATTGTGGTGGCCACTTGTAGTTTATTTTATACGGAAAAAAAATCACTTATCATTTTCTATAATAGGCACACTTTTAATTTGTGCATTTTTCATAATGGTTAATGTAATTTCTTCACCGAAAACTATTTGGGCAGTTTACCCTATTTTTGTTACTTTGTGGTGGCCGTTAACCATCTATTTTTATTTATACTTATTAAGGAACTTTGACAAACAAAAGTAATTTATGATAGGTTGTTAATATAGAAATGATTTCGTTACGTTTTGACAAATATATATCAATGACAAATGTTTTCTAGGGTTCCGTAGCTTTATAGCTAGACTGGTCCGAGAGAAGACTCATTGCAGACAATGTGTGCGATGACACGGAAGGATAAAAGCCTGGGAGAATAAGCGATTTTGCTATTCTTCTGGGTTTTTTTTATGGTTCTTTTAAGTGTTGTTAAACGTTATGGTTGAACTCTGCAAAAAGAAAAAAGGCGAATATCTGTGAGAAGTACTTGAGATAAGCAAGAGAGCTTGTCACTCTCTTCTTGAAATCGAATTTATATGGAAAAATGTAACGAAAATGAAGTATGAGGGGGAAAACGGGTGAACAAGAATTGGGCAAAAGTATTTATAGCGGCCTTTTTTGAGGTATTCTGGGTTATTGGTTTAAAGCATGCAGATGATTTTTGGAGCTGGTCTGCGACTATTGTAAGTATAGCAGTAAGCTTTTATTTAATGATTATGGCAGGAAAAGATTTACCGGTTGGAACAGTTTACGCAGTCTTTGTAGGTCTTGGAACGGCAGGAACAGTCTTCTCAGAAATAGTCTTCTTTGGTGAGCCTTTTAATGTTATTAAAGTTTTATTAATCGTAGTGCTGCTAGTTGGAGTTGTTGGATTAAAACTCGTTACAAAAGAACAGACACATGAAGGGGGAGAAGTGTAATGGCATGGATTAGTTTGATTGTGGCTGGTATGTGTGAGATGGTTGGAGTCGTAATGATTAATCAATTTCATTCTAAAAAAAATGGCGCTTCCTTCTTTTTTATGTTATTGGCTTTCATTGGAAGTTTCGTCTTTTTAGCAATTGCTATGCTAGAGTTGCCGATGGGAACAGCCTATGCCATTTGGACTGGGATAGGCGCATCTGGAGGAGCCGTTTTAGGAATATTCCTCTTCAATGAGCCTAAAAATAGCTGGCGCATATTCTTTATTTTTCTGATTCTTGCTTCAGCTGTTGGATTAAAGCTAGTTTCATAAAGGGATAAAAATGGTACGCTTTTGTCTTTTGTATGGAAAGTTTTCTCTGATACTAGTATCAGTCCATCATACTTAGAGCAGAACGCCAGGCAGTCTGTAGCCTCTTTTATAAGTTTTTTTAAAAAACCAGTTTAATAAATACAATGAGTATAAAAATTTTGATTGGTGAGTAAGGGAAGAGACTCCCTCTTGTGGGAGCAGAGGGAAAGGTAAGCCCCAAAGGCACTATGTGCCGAGGAGGCTAACCGCCTGAACTGTGGAAAGCAAGCATCCTGGAGCGGAATTAATTTGCTAACATTTCCTACATGTTGATAAGCTATAAAGTTTGTAAAAACGCTTTTTATAATTAATCTGAAGAAGACATCTCTAATGACCTTACGACATCTCTATCCATGATAAACACTTCAATTCGTTCTCCTGTTTTTGTACTAATATCGCTATGGCTAGAAAGAACTTTACAATTTGTCAGACGTTCCACGATTTCCTCGAAATTGTGACTATACATTTCACGGAGTATTTGACGAGCTTTTTACCATTTTCGTGTTTAACTAAATGTTTTTCTTCAACTGTTAATACACCTTTAAAACGAATAATGATCATATCTTGAACTATATACGTTTTAGTTTCCTGAGGTCCTCGTCCGATTAATTCACGTTGTAATTTTATAAAAGCCTCACTTAATTCATTTGAACAATTTCTTCAAAATTTCTTTACTTCAAATAATTTGTCTGCATTAAGAGAACTTGTATTACGTGAAATAGCGAATGATGTAGATGAAAAAATTGAAGAAGATGATAATCTAGTTCATGGTCCTATCGGAGTTTATGACCGAATACTTGTGTGTGTGCACTATGGTCCAACTGCAGAAAAATTAATTCGCAGGGGATGGAGAATGGCACACCGTTTAAGAGCGGAACTATATATATTAAATATTGCATCAGAAAAGGAAGCTTCCTTTTCTATTGAAAAACAACAAAAAGTAAAGTTATGGAAGGGATTAGCAAATGAATTTAATACTACCTTTATAATAGAAGAAAAAAAGCATTTTAAACCAGCATCTATCATAATTGAAGTAGCAAAAAAATATCGAATTACACATATCATATTGGGACAGTCTGCTCGAACAAGATGGGAGGAAATACGAAAAGGATCTATTGTAAACAGCATTATGCGAGGGTTAAAGAATACAGATATAACAATTGTATCTGATGGAAGATAGCTTTATTTTCTAGAAAGATTCTCATTAATAGGATTTTTAAATAACTATTTTGAAATAGGCTGTGTCTCATGTTGTATGGATATTCATATGTAATTAAGAAATAAATGAGAAAATCGAGAAAGACAGGAAATGAGCAAGGATATTGGTACTCGGTAAATATGAAGCCATCGGATTAGAGCCATGATCACAAACGAGAAATAAAATGCTATTTGAAATGATGAGAATAAATCCATGTAATATACAAAGCTTAAAGACGAAGCCTTTTTCGTATTTTAAGCTTTTTTTGCCATTGAAATTATATCCATATGAGGTTTCTCAGTTGTGCTTTTTTCATCTTGAAGTATAATATTAAAGTATCAAAATTAGAGGAACGAACATTCCTTATCATTAATAATAAGGAGATTAACTCGTGCAACCAGTAAAATTTCGAACATCTAGAATAGATTACTCATTGGTTTTAATTTTATTTCTCCTTTTCCTAAGTAGCTGTTTAGCTATATATAGTGCTCAAACTACTGGACAGTATGGGGAGAATTTTTTAGTTAAACAAATTGTATGGTATGTTGCTGGTGTTGGATTGATATTAAGTGTTATTACATTAGATTCAGATCAATTAAGAAAGATTTCATGGTATGCATACGGACTAGGAATAGCCTTGCTTGCTTTTCTAGTTGTTGCTCCTAGTAACATAGCTCCTGTAATTAATGGAGCGAAAAGCTGGTTTAAAGTACCTGGCATGGGTTCTTTGCAACCGTCAGAATTTATGAAAATCTTTTTAATTTTAGCGCTAGCTAATGTTATCACAACACACCATGCTAAGAATGTTATAAAAACGGTCAAAAGTGATTTTTGGCTTTTAATAAAAATGGGATTAGTAACGGCATTACCGTTGATTTTTATTATGCAACAACCTGACCTTGGAACAGCACTAGTTATGCTTTCTATATTAGTAGGAACGGTTTTTGTTTCAGGTATCACATGGAAAATACTTGTTCCGATATTTGCTGGTGGAACCGTATTAGCTACAACCATTTTATCTTTGGTATTATGGGCACCTGAAGTGTTAGAAAAATATTTAGGTGTAAAACAGTATCAATTTGGTCGTATTTATTCATGGTTGGATCCATACAATTACGAAAGTTCTACAGGTTTTCACCTAACAAGATCCTTGTTGGCAATAGGGTCAGGGGAAACAACAGGTAAAGGTATCGGAAACAGGGAAGTATATTTACCAGAAAGTCATTCAGATTTTATATTTAGCGTCATTGGAGAAGAGTTCGGATTTGTAGGAGCAAGTATTGTTGTGAGTTTATTTTTCTTGTTAATTTATCACATCATACGAATTGCAATGAATACAAAAAACCAATTCTATACTTATATATGCGTAGGTATTATTTCGATGATTACATTTCACGTTTTCCAAAATATCGGAATGACAATAGGTTTACTCCCTATTACAGGTATCCCACTTCCTTTTATAAGCTATGGAGGTAGTTCATTACTAGGCAATATGCTAGGAATGGGAATTATTTTTAGCATAGGATATCATTACAAAAAATATATGTTTTCAACTGAAAAATAGCGATAAAAAAGCATTC